>CAYWIC010000162.1:0-11632 GCA_964458115.1 uncultured Anaerolineales bacterium
GCGCCCTCGTCAGCAGAGATCTTGCCCTCCTGGATCATTTTGAGAATTTTCATGCGTTCTTCAGCGGTTGTCATTGGGATTGCTCCTTTTCAAAACCCTTAGGGTTTTCGTATTTCAAAATCCTCAGGGTGTGTTTTCTTCCTATAATTGCAAATTGTCGATAATAAATGTAAGAAACCCTTAGAGTTTGCTAACCGATAAAAACTTGTACTTTCTCACCATTTTCACCTTCGTCGACATCGACGAAGAAAGGAATGTCACCATCTTTGGTATTACCTAAAGCCAGAATGACTTCATCGAGCCCAGTGGCATCCAATTGGGGGATAAAATGACCAAATGTGCGCAGGAACCAGGCCGTTAGTCGGATTGGGATCGGGAAGCTGATGGCGATTTTCTCAGGACTTTCGCCAGGTTTTTGGTGAACACGCACATGCATCCAGGGGGATTTCTGGCTGCCCCAGCCCAACGCCAGAACGAGTACGCCCAACAAAAAGGGGAACCAGGTGCAAGCAAACCAGAACCCAAATCCTGAAGCGCTCCAGGCCCAAAACATCAGTGCCCCACCAATCACCGTAATCCCAGCCCCAATCCAAACAGGAATAAACCAAAAACGTTTCCATTTATCCATATCTTCGGGATCAGGAAATCGGGGAGGGTCCTGATCATCAAGAGGCGGGATCAAATCCAAATCATCATCTGTCGCTGAAAATGGATCTTTGTCCATTTCATCATCTGGAATGGCGTCTTCTTCTAATGCTTGCAGAAGGGCGTAACCTTCTTCAGCGCTGACCACACCCTGATCGATCATCTCGAGAATTTTTAATCGTTCTTCAGAAAGCGACATGGTTATTATTTCCCCTCTAATGCGGCTAACAATTCTTCCGCCTGCTCGACGCTGATTTTGCTTTCTTGAAGCATTTCCAGGATCATCATACGCTCTTCGTCGGAAACAGGGTCGTTGCTGCGCTGTTTCGCAGCCCTTAGGGCATCGACATCGATGCTCATGGTTTTCGATCGAGCGCTGCGTCGGGCTTCGCGGGCAACTTTACGTTGCGCGACGGCCAATTTGCGTTCGAGCTTACGCTGAGCGCGTTGACCAGCTTCATGGGCGCGCTGCGTGGCACGTTCTCGCGCCTCCTCAACCCGCTGGTGAATTTCTCTGGAGCGCTCTTCAGATAGCCCCGCGTCTTCCAAGGTTTTGGATAATCCCGAAAGATGGCTATCCAACGATTTCAGATGGGTTTCTACCTGTTCAGTCGCCTGCCGGGCCATATCTTCTGCCATTCTCGTAAAATCTTCACCCAAATCAAAATCAAAGTCAAAATCGACATCATCAGAGGAATCTTCGTCTGTATCTAATCCAATCAAAACCAAATTCCCAGTTGCTGTCAGGTTAATTGGAGTTCCACCCTCGCCAAATACCAACGCATACGTTCCTTCACGTATCGTTTGGGAGCTACTCGTTCGTTTAATACGAATAGAGTGGGCACCACTCGTAAGGTTGAGATCTGCGTTAACATCGTCAGGGATTTGGCAGCGTAGATTCCCGCCCGCAGATACCGAATATGCCTGCCAGGGAACCGGCGCAAGATATATCTTGGCATTTCCCTTGGTAACAGCCGAGACCCCACCACTGACATCACCCAGGCGCAGATTGCCGCCGATCGTCTCGGCGTGGAATTGGCCGTCAACGTCTCGCACGTTGGTATTGCCACTAATGGATTTGACTTTCAGGTCGCCTCGCACGCGTTTGGCCGATACACCGCCACCGATGACTCCCGCCTCCACTGAACCCACTTCTCGCAAGGTTAGCGGACCGCCTATCTGGCCAACTTCCAATGACCCTCCCAGGGCTCTGAAACGGGCACCTCCGCCAACTTGCCTGACCTGCAATTCGGCGTCGAAGGGCACATAAACTATACAATCTTCTGGGCAATTGATTTTGGTGATTTCCTCCCCCTGTTCGAAGAGCACCTGATCATCACATGTGGTTTTGATCAGCGCTTCTGTGCGCTTCCAGCCCTTGACATGTAAATCCCCCGCAATGCTTTCGATGGTTATTTTGGGCGCTTTTCCAAGTTCGAGTGTTTTTTGTACCATCTCTTACTCCTCTTGTTCCCCAAGAAGCTGGATGGCATCTTCGTAACTTATCTTGCCAGCGTCTAGATCTTCGAGAATTTGCTTGCGCTCTTTCTCGCTCAAGCCGCCATCTTCATCAGGTTCTGGCTCGTAGCCCATGGCTTTGATGATCGCTCGCAGGCGGTTACGAATTGTGGGGTAGGAGAGCTTGAGCTCATCTTCCATGCGAGTGATTTTTCCCTCGCAGCGGATGAAGGTTTCCACAAATTCGAGTTGCTTGGGAGTTAGCTGAGCAAAAGCGCCGACGGTAAAACGGCCTTCGAGGGTCGTATCGCAATCACGACAATAAACTTTGGTGACGCTGATTTCGCCGTTGCATAAGGGGCATTGAGTAGGTAGGGTTTGCATGAAATCCTCGCGGTTTTTAATTTCCCCGAAAACTTCAGAGTTTCCAGGGAAATTTATAGTTTATCCAGCGTGCAGCACAGTGCCGTACTGTTGGCGAGTTTGTAGACGCTGTCCCAGCCCTACCAGCAACTTGCCGAGGCCAGCCAATAGTCGATCCGATGTCGAAGGGTTGCAGGCAATCGAGGTCTGCACAGCATCAAGCGCCCGACGTTGATTTATCTTGCCAATTTCTAGTGTTGCATACCACATAACAAGCTCCTACAGGAATAAATGTCCGAAACTTGATAAAATTATACAAAAAATTTTTAAAATGTCAAGGTTAACTTTAGAAATATTAATATTGAATTGATATTTCTAAAGTTGGTGTGATTGCCCCTCAAATATTTGCCGCAACGCAAAGAAAGTTGGTCAATTTTTCGCTGTGACCGGTCTCAAGCCGTGCCGGGGTGACTCGGTCGGGAGACCGATCTAAGCTGTAGAATGATAAATGAAATTTCTTTGATTATGGTGTATTTGCTATTCTGTTGGCCTCTCTGCCGCGATAATGAAGGATTCGAAATTGGCATTTACATTAGCGACGACTGTATTCGAATAGCGCGTCATTGTGCCCTGGTAGGGTTCGTCACCATTATGAACTACCCAGCCCTCTAAATCGAAACCTAATGGCCCTTCCGCTGCGATCCATTCCCCATTGAATTTGCGCGCGATATGAATATGGGTGCCAGTGCTGGTACCACCCTCGCAGGATGGGTGCCCGATCTTGTCGCCTGCGTCCAAAACTGTACCCACAGGGGCACGTTGGTGGGAAGCGATATGAAGATAGAAAATTGTCCAGCCGGTGCGGGGATCGCCATCTCCGTCGGCGTCGATTTCGAGAATACCAGTCTCTGAACGGGTTACTACCCCGGAGGTCGTTGCCGTTGTCCACTCGTTGGTAGAGCTACAACCGCGTACGCCTGCGGGTGCGAAGTCGATGGCCGACCAGGGTTCTCCCGTTCCCCAGCCGGTATGAGGCCCGCCTGTGTAAGCCCAGGTTTTGCCCGCCTCGAAGGGCAGGTACATCTGCGGTTGCTGCAAACTCCCCGGAATATGAGTCTGAACATCCCCCCATGGGTCGCCGAACAAATCTCGATAGACCTGGGCCAACCCCTCGGGACCAATATCATCCTGATACGCGTTACCAGAATATCCCACTGAAAAATAATACTGAAATGCTACACTGGCTGCAGTCTGCCAGGGATCTGGGTGCTCGATGGTGCCGTCGCGAATTTCAATGGTGGTGAGATGGCCGGTGCGCCAGCCGTAGTAGCCGTTATTGAGCGTGTTGGCTGCCCAGACGAGTTGCAGGTAGAGCCCGCGGTATTTGCGTTGCTCCTGTCCCAAGGGGTAATTTTCGCTAATATCCGCGGGCAGGCGGGGCTGGCTCAGGGCGCCTGTCTGGTATTCCAGCAGCGCCAGCAGAACGCGTGGGCTGATGCTGAAATTTTGGGCTACATAATCGATGATGCCCGCGCCCGTACGTCTTGTCCCCGCGACGTAATCCTGGTAATTCCGCAGCCAGCCGGGTTGCTCGTTGACGAAGGTTTGTGTATCGAAATCGATTTGAGCCGGGCCGTTGATAAACAAACTATCAGGCAAGATCTTAAAGGGCGTGCCCCAAAAGGATTTGTAATAAATGGGGATTTGCATGGGCATCCCCGGTGGCAGGGTCGTGGCCTCGGCGGGAATGAAGGAGTTGGCTTCAAGGATCTCCTCCACTGTGGTGTTGAAGTGGATAGCCAGAGCAGGGAGCGTGTCACCCGTTTGGGCAATATAGTCGACCAACTGGCCGGGTTGGTACTTAGCACGTTCCGGCATAGGTGTGACAGAAATTTCCTCCGGTGTCACCTGGAGTGTCTCTACCAGAAGGGGCTGATCGGGCCCAGCTTTGGGTTGACAGCCGGAGAGAAGCAGGGCAGCCAGCCCGAGGATGGCAGTGAGCAGTATCCAGTATCCAGTGGCAATTCTACTCCTCCCTGGATGCTGATACCTGTTTTCTGAATACTGGTTACTCTGTAATGTCTTCATCTCTGGTTATGCGTGAGACTGCTGACCCGTACTGATGAGCGGTGACAGTCTCATCACCGCGGGTGAGGGTTCCTAAATACGGTTCATCACCTGCAGAGGCTTTCCAACCATCCAACACAAAGGGAATGGGTCCATTGGCAGCAATCCAAACGCCATTATGTTTGCGGGCGATGTGGGTGTGAGTGCCCGTAGCCCGGCCGCCCTCGCAGGAGGGGTGCCCGATAAAATCTCCTGCTTTCAGCATTGTACCCACGGGCACGCGGTCCTGCTCGCTGATATGAAGATACATGAGCGCCCATCCGGTTTGTTCGTGACCGTCACCATCTAGATCCTGGATGACGGTGCCAAATTCTGAGCGCACTACCAGGCCATCTGTCATGGCAACTACCCACTCATCGGATGGAACGCAGCCGCTGGTATCCATGCGAGGGGCGAAATCCAGAGCGGCCAGCGGACCGTTCCCCTCGAAGGCTTTGTGGGGACCACCGGTATAGGCCCAGGTTTCGCCAGGCTCGAAGGGCAGGGTCAGCTCGGGTTGGGCAAGATCCTTTGGGAGCAGGTTTTCGATGGCCGCAGCACGCTCCCATGGGTCACCGAACATCTCCTGATAAAGGGCAGGGAAACCCTCAGTCGCATCGAGGGCCTGGTGGCAATTGGCCTGGTCATACAGTTGGGCGAAGAAAAGATGTAAAGCTACGCTCCCAGCGTTGATATTCGCTGGAAGGGTGTATAGGGTACCATCAGGATATGAGATTTCGGTGAGTGTTCCGGCGCGCCAGCCGTAAAAACCTTCTGAGAGGGCATGGATCGCCCAGATCAGTTGGCCATATAGGTCTTTGCGGTAGTAGGACTCTGCCCCCATGGCGGAATCGAAATTTTCGACATTGGCCGGGTGATCCAAGATACAGCCGCTCTGGTATTCCAGTAATGCGATCAATAGGCGCGGATTGATCGAATTCTCTAAGGCAACCCGTTCGATGATTTCAGCCGCGCTGGTCCAACCGGAGATCATCAGGTACTGTTCGTACGTGCTCAGGTAGCCGCCTTTCGAATTGAGATATTCATCAGTATCGAAATCGATTGCAGTTGGGGAGTAGACCAGTTCAGAGTCGGGAAGCAGCAGGGGAGAGGGTTGAGGAATCGGGGTTGTAGTAATTGTGAATGGTGAATTTGGAGCAAAGGCACTTCTTGCATTCGCTCCGAGGAAGAGCAATGCTGAAACAATAAAGAATTGGAATGTGCGCATAGCACGATTCTAACTCAATTCTCCAATCTCAGACCTTTAATCTCCACTCATTCACGTTCGATCAAACTTTCGTGAGCGCCATACTGGTTGGCTGTCACCACATCCCCATCACGGGTTAGGGTGCCTTTGTATGGCACACCGGTTGCATGTACCATCCAACCGCTGAGCACGAAAGGGATTGGGCCGTCAGCTTGCATCCACTCACCATTATATTTGCGAGCGATGTGAACATGTGTGCCGGTGGCGAAACCGCCCTCACAGGATGGATGCCCTAATAGATCACCCTTTTTCACTAGTCTACCGGCACCAGTGCGACCCTCATCAGCGATATGCAAATAGAAGATCACCCAACCTGTTTGCTCAAAGCCATCCCCATCCAGATCGAGCACCACAATGCCGCGTTCCGAACGAGAAATGACACCATCACCGACGGCTGTTACCCAACCATCAGAGTCATAGCAGCCACTGATGGTTGTTGCCGGGGCGAAATCGATGGCAGCCCAAGAACCGTCTTTCTCGAAGGCACCGTGCGGACCGCCGGTGTAGCTCCAACTGCGGCCGACCAGAAAGGGCAACACGAGATCAGGTTGGATAAGATCAGGAGGAAAGAGAGGTTCGACCACCCGGGCGCGCGTCCAGGGGTTGCTGAACATCTGCTCGTAGAGTGCAGGGAAGCCTGTTTCGGGGTCGAGGGCGGCTTGCCAGCCCTGGCTATCATATACTTTGGAGAAATAATACTGCAACGCCGCGGTACCGGCGTTCAAGTCTGGAGCTAGATGGAGGGTGACTCCATCGGAAAATTCAATTTCGCTCAAGCGCCCTTCGCGCCAACCGTAGTATCCAACGGATAACTCGTTAACCGCCCATTTCAACTGTCTTAGCAATCCCTTTTTTCTGAGATCGATCTCTCCTAATGGGTAATCCTGATCAGCAAGTGTGGCCGGTTGCCCGTAAACCCAACCGCTTTGATACTCTAATAAGGCTAACAACAGCTTGGGGTTGACCGAGTTATCTAAGGCAACCTGTTTGACGATATCCCCGCCGTACAATTCGCCATGTGTCCCCAGGTATTCGTGGAAATTCCTCAAATAGCCGCCAGCCTCGGCGACGTAATTTACAATATTGAAATCAAGCGCTGAGAGTGTATAAACGAATTCGCTATCGGGCAACAGGTGGGTGGAGTCGGTGGTATTGCTGAATCGCCGAGGGATGATCAATAGCTGGTTAGGGTTGATGAAATTCCGTTCGGGGAGTGAGCCGGTGGTGTCGATCTCATCGACAGTGACGCCAAAACGAACCGCCAGGGCATCGACCGTGTCACCCGATTGGGTATAGTAAAGGATTGGGCCAGTGTACTCAGGTTCCGAGGTTGGCGAGTTGGTAATTGTCGGAGTGTGAGTCGGTGTCGGTTCGATGGTCTCCACCGTGGCTGTGGGCGTCTCCGTTGGTTGTAGGTCTTGCTCTGTGACTGGGATTTCTGTCGATGTTGGTACGGCCTCTAGGGTGGCAGCCCAATTGGGTGTGATGGTAGGTTCGTACTCTGATGGGGCCACAAAAGGTCCCCGTTCACTTGGTAAATTGCAGCCGGCCAGGATGAACGATAAGAATAGAATAAAACAAAGGGTACCGCCGCTAATAGGTAGGCCCATGCTCGGACGCAAAGAACGCAGAGATTTATCCCGTGCAGTGAGAAAATTGGTCATAATATTTTTTAAAATACTCTGCGTATTTCGAGTCTCCGCGGTGATGCTTATCGGTCAATGAGATTCTCGGGGACGTGGCCATTCTCAGCATAGATCGTCTGATCGCCCTTTCGTAGCAGACCTTGATATTCACCTCCAGTTCCCGCGCTCACCCAACCATCGAGCACAAAGGGGATGGCTTGGTCGGCGGGGATCCATTCGCCATTATAGCGTCTAGCAATATGTACGTGGGTACCTGAGGAAAACCCACCTTCGCAGGAGGGATGGCCAATACGCTCACCCGCTTGAAGGTAGGTGCCCACCCCGGCACGATCGCGCGCCTCGATGTGCATATAGAACAGCGTCCAGCCGGTTTGTTCAGAGCCATCGCCATCCAAGTCCTGGATAACAGCGCCATTCTCCGCGCGTACGATCAAGCCATCAGTCATTGAGACAATCCAGTTTTCACTCTGAGTACAGCCTACAGGTTCGTCATAGGGAGCAAAGTCCAGCGCTGCCCAGGCCGAGCCATCCCCCCAACCGCCGTGCGGGCCTCCTGTAAAGGCCCAATCTACCCCCTCTTCGAAGGGCAATTGCAAGGGAGGCTGGGTCAGGCCGGGGGGCAGAAGGGGTTCGAATGAATAATCAAAAGGATAGCCGAACAATTCCTGGTAGACCTTGAAAAAGCCACCTTGAGTGACCGTTCGCTGCCAGATTTCGCGACTGTATACCTTCGAGAAGAAGTATTGTATCGCTGCAGTACCTGCGTTTATCGTTGGGTCTACCGGGATCACAGATCCATCGGGTAGCACCCAACTGCCCACGCCATTCACTCGCCATAAGTAATATCCGCGGTTGAGTTCGTCGGCCGCCCAGACCAGTTGCTTATAAAGCCCCACATGATCGGCGTGTTCCAAGCCCAGAGTGTAATCTAATGTATAGGAGCGTGGGTTATTGTCAGTCAGCCAGCTACTTTGGTATTCCAGCACAGCCAACAGCAGGCGCGGATTGATGGAATGATTGGTGGCCACGCGTTGAACTATTTGAAATCCACGCAGCATACTCCCATCGACTTCTTCTTCGTAATTGACCAGGTATCCGCTCAGACTATAAACAAAATCGGGCACATCGAAATTGGCTGTCATCGGCCCGGCAACCAGTTCCGAATCAGGAATGATTTTGAAGCTGGGACCGGTGGCAACGGGTTCTGGAGCGGGGATATCCAACTCCTGCCCGATTTCGAGGGTGTTGACATCTGTGATGCCGCTGGCTTCAGCGATATCTTCCACAGAGACGCCGAAACGTTCGGCGATCTGCCCCAAGGTATCACCTGCTTGGACGACATAGCCTTCCGCTTCGGTGCGTAACCCTGGGATGGGATGGGGATTGTCGGGCGTGGGAGTTAGCGCGAACGACCCAGGCGAATGCCCCTCGGCAAATGGGCCTGCGGACTCACCTTTTCCGGATACTTGGGTCGATGAGCCGGATACTCCTTCCCACGGTCCTGCGTCGGATTTCCATTGGCGCGTGCAGGCCATCATAGCAACGATCAACGCCAAGAGTGCCAGGAGCCATGATTTACGACGGGGGGAGCGGTGTGTTTCATTCATAAATGACGATCAGCATTCTACTCCTGTTGCCAGATTTATGCCATTGCCTTGATTAGACAGTCACTGGGTCTCCAGGAACTATCCTCCAACTTTAAGGTAAGGGGGGCTCTGCCCCCTTACCTTAAAGTTGGAAAGTCTCACGGCGATTGCTAGTTCAGGAAATGCCCTCTTTCCGCTTATGTTAGAATCGCTCCACAATGGAAGTCTCCGAAAAACTCCAGGCCATTTTAGATACTATCCCCACAAAAACTGGCTGTTACTTGATGAAGAACGAAGCCGGGGATGTGATCTATGTGGGCAAAGCGGTCAATTTGCGCCATCGCGTGCGATCCTATTTCCACGCTGGGGGGCAGGAACACCCGCGCACTCGCCAGTTGGTCAAGCGCATACGCGATATTGAGTGGATCGTGGTCGGTTCTGAGCTGGAAGCTTTGATCCTGGAGATGAACCTGATCAAGAAGCATCGGCCGCACTACAACGTGCGTCTCAAAGACGATAAGCGCTACCCATATATCAAGATCCATTGGGCTGATCCCTACCCTAAGGTGACCGTAACACGCCGGGTCGTCGACGACGGCGCACAATATTTTGGGCCGTACACGGGCGTTTGGGCTGTCCACCAAACCTTGGATGTGCTGCGGCGGATTTTCCCCTATCTAACATGCGATCGAACGATCACTGGTGAGGACAAACGTGCCTGCCTGTATTACGATATCAAGCTATGCATCGCTCCTTGCATTGGCGCTTCCAACCAGGAAGAATACCGCCAAATGATCCAGGGTTTGGCAGATTTTCTCAGAGGCCGCACCGAAGGCATTGTCGACCGTCTTCAAGCTGAGATGCAGCAGGCCTCTCAGGAATTGCGTTTTGAGCAAGCCGCGGTATTCCGCGACCAGCTCGATGCCATCCAGCAGATTGTCGCCCGTCAGAAGATCGTGCTGTCTTCGGATTATGTGGATACGGATGTCATTGCCATGGCCCGCTCAGAGCGCGAGGCGTGTGTGCAGGTATTTTTCATCCGCGGTGGCAAATTGATCGGTCGAGAGTACTTTCTCATGGAAGGCACCGATGATAATCCCGATGCCAATGTGATCGCTGAGTTCATCAAGCAGTTCTACGATCAAACACCCACTGTCCCACCTCAGGTCTTGCTGCCACACGAGGTTGAAGAAGCACAGATCATTCGGCAGTGGCTCAACAACCGCCGGGGGGGCAAAAAAGTAGAGATCAAGATCCCCCAGCGCGGCCAGAAGCGCGAGTTGGTTCAAATGGCTGCTGAGAATGCCACTGATACCCTGACGGCATTGCAGGCTCAGTGGGAGGCCGACGAGCACCGCCAAACCCAGGCGTTATCGGAATTGCACGAAGTTCTGGATCTTCCCACAGCCCCCAAACGCATCGAGTGCTATGATATTTCTACAACCCAGGGAACAGCAACCGTGGGCAGCATGGTTGTCTTCGACCAGGGCGTGCCCAATAAAGGTCACTACCGCCGTTTCAATATCCGTACTGTGGTGGGGCCGGATGACTTTGCCAGTATGGAAGAAATGCTCAGGCGGCGCTTCCGGCGTTGGCAGAGTGCGAATGAAGCCGCCGAAACACCGGGCAAAAAATCGGATCGATCGTTTTCAACCTTGCCTGACCTGATCATCATCGATGGTGGTAAAGGGCAGCTCAGCCGGGCAACCAAGGTACTGGAAGATTACGGCCTGAGCGACGTGATCCCTGTTGTCGGGCTGGCAAAGCGTGAAGAAGAGATTTTCGTTCCTGGCAAATCACGCTCGATTCTCTTGCCTCGCAAGTCGGAGGGGTTATACTTAGTACAGCGCATCCGCGATGAAGCCCACCGTTTCGCGATTACCGCTCACCGCAAACAGCGTTCCAAGTTGGGAATTGCATCTCAGCTGGATGCTGTTCCCGGGATTGGCCCTGCCCGCAGGAAAGCCTTGATGGTTCATTTTGGTTCCATTGATGCAATCCGGCAAGCCTCGGAAGATGAATTGGCCGCAGCCCCTAAGATGAATGCCAACACTGCCGCGGCTGTAAAAGAATTTCTCCGTTAAGTTTAGTAAAGGAGGATGCTTTGAAGATCGCCTGGTATGTTGAAGATGATGGGGAGATGATTAATGCTATCCGTTTGTTGCTCCAACTGCTAGATTATGATACGCGCTCTTTCTTGGATTGCAAGAGGGCAGCTAAGGCCATCCTTCAGGGCGAACGTCCCGATCTTATGTTGATTGATATCAATATGCCGATTGTATCCGGGATGGAATTATTGAAGTATGTGCGCAGCAGATCGGATTTTGCAAATGTGCCGGTTTTAATGCTCTCTTCAGAGGTGGCAGATGTAAGTGTCAACGAGGCTACTGAGCTCGGCGCCGATGGATATCTGTTTAAACCAGTGACCATAGAGGATTTAGAGGATAAAATTGAAATTGCCGTGAATAAACGGTTGAAATAACCATCAACTTGATCCTATAAACAATTTCTCTACCGTACAAATGAAGTAAAAGAATAGTCAT
This sequence comes from uncultured Anaerolineales bacterium, assembly GCA_964458115.1. Lineage (GTDB taxonomy): Bacteria > Chloroflexota > Anaerolineae > Anaerolineales > UBA11858 > NIOZ-UU35. Next base: position 11,615 of record CAYWIC010000162.1, read on the forward strand.
AGGGTATCTTCAGGGGGT
>CAYWIC010000163.1:0-11545 GCA_964458115.1 uncultured Anaerolineales bacterium
AAGGTTACTCGCTCAAGCCCTGTTTTGTCTAGGCTTCATGCACCAACGCCCCTTTGGATTGGTATAAATTCTCGTGCACCAGTGCAATGGCTTGAATCCGCTCCTGGCTTTCGAGAAAAGCCTCTCTCATTGCTTGATCTTCGATCAGATCAGATTGCAATCGAAATATACTGGAGATCACCTGGAGATTATTTTTAGCCCGGTGATGGATTTCCCTTAGCAAGGTTTCTTTCTCTTTCAGAGAGCTTTTGATCTGTCTCTCCATTTCTGCGCGCTTGCTGATGTCGTGAAGAATATAAATTGAATTGACTGATCTCCCCTCCCAGTTTTGCATGTTGATACATTGGGTTTCGAGGGTGGTTTCTGAGTCCTTACGGGATAAAGATACCCGATTTATTCCCTCACGCGTCTGTGTCATCTGATTGAATTCCGGTAATAGGTCGTTTATCGACCGCCCGATGGAATCTGAAAGTGATTTTCTAACCAAACTTTCAGCATTTTCGTTCATATCGATGATGCGGTTGTGAATATCGGTTACGAATATGAAACTGTTGATGGTGTCGAAGATCTCATTTTGGGATACAGAGACAATTTGTTTTCGATGAGCATTCTCTAAACCGTACGCCACAAAAATACCAAAGAAAATCACAATAATAGGGATGGGTTTGAGGGGATCAAATAACTCAGGTTTAATCAATTGTAAGAAAATAGTGCAAAGTGGGATAATGATACCCATCAGCAAAGTAATTTTGCTGCTATTTAGTGGAAAAATCCACCACGACGTCCCAATGGCGGGAACTAATTTCATACTCCCAACTACGATTAGAATGCCATTGTATATTGCGAATAGCCACGAACCATATCCATACGTGAGCGATAAAATACCGTAAGGACCAAACTGTTGCAGGGAGTATTGTTGATGGATGAGACCATGGAAATCATCAGTAAGTGCTAATAGGATGACCAATGTTGGGATTTGGGTCAGGAGGATGATTTTTCGGCGAGTGAGCCATTGGTGACCATGAATGTACTGATTCATGGCAATGAATGCTAACGTGCCAGGAAAGGCCACACCAATAAATGATAATTTGATCCATAATCGCTTGATGAAAATGGGCTTACTGATAGTGCTTAATCCTAAGGCGAATACCCACATTGTTGCGAAGACCAGCATGAGAGCCAATGTATCTACGCCTGGGTTGCGGTTTTCGTTTCGCCAAATCAAATAGGCGCTGATCAGGGCAACAGTTCCAGCTGTAAAATATATTATTGGATGATACGAAAACCAGCCCATCGATTTTCACCTCAGGCGATTCGCCTTAAATTGGGCATTCGAGTACAAATGTGGCGCCCCCTTTCTGGTCGATCAAAATCTCGCCATTAAGTTGTTGACTCAAAGTTTCGACAAGTTTCAAGCCCAGCGATTGGCTTTCTTGCAGGTTAAATCCATCTGGAAGGCCCAAACCGTTGTCGGAGACGCTCAGGCGCAGCCAACCGTTAGTTTTTTTTCGTGCAGTGATTCGAATCTCACCCTGAGTCTCGTTCGGGAATGCATGTTTGAGAGAATTGGAAACTAATTCATTGAGAATCAATCCACAAGATATACCCGTATCAATATCCACGACGATCTCATCGGATTCTACCCTGAACTGTGTGTCATTTTGCCCTGTTGTCTGACTCATGACTAATAAGGTCACTAGATCGGTGATATATTCGCCAAACTCGATTTTTGCCAGACTCTTCGTTTGGTAAAGTTTGTCATGGATTAACGCCATAGCATGAATTCGGTTTTGGCTGTCTTGATAGATGTTTTGAAGCTTTCGATCGTTGATCTGTTGAGACATCAAGCCTGCCAGGCTGGAGACGATTTGTAAATTGTTCTTGATGTAGTGGTGGATTTCCCGAAGCAGCTTCTCTTTTTCATTTAGGGATGCTTTGATTTTTTCTTCATATTCAGTTGATATCGTGACATCCGTCAATGTGATGATCGAACCTCGAAGGTGATCCGGCCGTAATTGGATCGGATCAGAGGTAACCTGGTATGTGTGCTGCTGCTTATGAGAAGCTTTGGGGGAGGTTGCCTGAGGGTTTAAAAGTTGTCCCTTTAGCCTCCTCCAGGGGGTTTTGAAATTATCATTCCATAATCCTTCCATTGGTTGTCCAATCATGTTTGTGTCAAGCCGATGAAAGATTTGTGATGCGGCTGGATTGTGGTCCAGGATGGTATCTTCTGAGTCGAGAACGAAGATACCGTCGCTGATACTATCGATGATGACATTGCGTACTACCGGTACTATATCCCCGACGCGCAGTTGACTGTTGAATCGAATGTTTATCATCCGGCTGATAGCAAATGTGAGCGGAGTTAATTCGATTGTTGGAATGAGGTGGATATCAAGTAGATCGAATATAGAGCCAACCAAAGGTAAAAATGAAGATAGGATCAATATCACAGCTTGCCTGCCAAATAGATTTCGATAGTACGCGGCTGACCTGGTAAATGGGATCATGCTGATAACTACCAAGTAATACGCAATCCCAATACAAATCCAGTAGGCGACTCCCCGGTCAAACTGCAACTCATCATAGGGGTTCATTGGATTCATACTGGCATTGAACCAAAGCAAGCTGTGCCAATCGCTGAAAATGATTAGTAACAATGCGATTGGAAGAAAAATATAAATGAAGGTATTGTGATTCTTATTACTGCTTTCAGTGAAAATAAATGTTTGAGAAGCCAAGTACCAGCCAATTGGAGCAGTAACGATGGCGATAAACTGGATTTTGTTCCAAAATATCTTGGCCTCCAGATCGACAGCGCCGACTTCGAAGGCATGTGTGAACAGCCAAAATGCACCTGCAAACATAACCAGATCCACAGAATCGACACTTTTTTTTTGTCGCCATCCCAGATCGAGTATTATGATCAAAATAGCAACCAACAGGGGCGGAACTGCAAAGGAAAGTCCTGCTAAGTTCATCATAGATAATTTCCAATGGGAATGACGATTTCGATACTTGTGCCTGATCTCCGGTCTACATTGATAAGACCCTTTGTCTGAAGTATCAGGGCGTTGATCAACTGGAATCCGAGTGTTTTACTCTCAGCGATATCGATATTTTCTGGTATGGCCACACCATTGTCACTGATATTCATGAGCAGATGATTATCTGGGTGTTTTTGGCAAATGATCTTGACCGTTCCACGCAGATTGTTGGGGAAGGCATGCTTCAATGCGTTTGAAATGAGTTCATACGCGATGATTCCACAAGGAGTAGCTAAATCGTAAGGAATGTGAATTTCGTCGACTTGAATCTCTAAGGAAATCGATGAAATCGTGATCTTTTTTTCCTTGATAAATCTATCGATCAATGAGTGCACATAGTCGGAAAAATCAATATAGTTGACACCTTCAGACTGGTATAGTTTCTCATGGACAAGCGCAATGGCTTGGATTCGCTCCTTACTTTCCAGGAAAACGGCCCTCATATGCTCGGATTCGATTAGGGCAGATTGTAAATTGAAGATGCTGGAAATCACCTGTAAATTATTCTTGGCGCGATGATGGATTTCTCGAAGCAGGGTCTCTTTTTCTTGCAGAGAAGAAATCATGCGCTGTTCCATTTGAGTGCGATTGGATATGTCGCGCAGGATATAGATGTGATTGACTGGTCTGCCTTCCCAATTGAGCATTTTAACAAGGGTACACTCGTATGACTTTTCCACATCTACTTGGTCAATCTCAATGCGACTTGGATTTTCTTTATTCAAATCGATCATTTCTAGGTGGGGCAAAAGTGTGTTGATGTTTTGACCAATGTTTTTGGTAAGGGTTTCGCCAAAGACCCTTTCTGCCTCCTTGTTCATATCGACAATTCGGTTCTGAAGATCTGTGACCAAAATTGATTTTTTAATTGTGTCGAATAGTTCATGGCGTGACACAGATACGATTTTTTGACGACGTACTTTTTCGAGACCATAGGCTGCGGTCATCCCTGAAAGGATAATTGCTAGAGATGTCGGCTTTAGAGGTCCAAACAACTCTGTTTTGAATAATTGCAATAACAGTACGATTATTGGCGCAGATGTTCCGAGCAGTATGATGACCCCATTAATTCGAACTGACCACCAAGATTTTCCGAGCAGGCCTATCAGCATTCCACTCCCAATGAGAATTATTGCTATGTTGAATACAAAAAATATCCACAAAGCGGCACCATAGGTGGGCGTAATAATCATGTAGGGCCCGTATCGATCCAAGGAATAGCTTTGGTAAATCAGAGCATGGTATGGATTTGTGAATATCAAGAGAATTGTCAGGGTAGGAGGAATGCTGAATAGGATCAATTTTCGCCAGGTAAGCCATTGGTAGCCTTGAATATACTGATTTATCGAAAAAAACCAGGTTACGCCCGTGAAGGCAACTCCAATAAAATGAATCTTTACCCAGATTATCTTGGTCGCGTAGGTCTGGCTTATTGTGCTGAGCGCCAATCCAAATACCCACTCAGCCGCAAAAATGAGCATGATTGCCAGTGATTCCGCGCCTGGATTGCGGTTTTTGTTTCCCCAAATCAGATAGGCGCTGACCATTGCTACAATCCCAGCTCCAAAGTAAATTACAGGGAGATACAGATACCAGCCCATCGATCCATGCCTTAGGTGTTCATCTTGAAATTGGGCATTCGAGCACGAAAGTGGCGCCTCCTTGCCAGTCGATAATAATCTTGCCATTCAGTTGATGACTCAGAGTCTCGACGAGTTTCAAACCCAGCGATTGGCTTTTTTGCAAATCAAATCCATCTGGAAATCCCACACCGTTGTCTGAGACACTTAGACTTAGCCAGCCGTTGGATTTTTTCTTCGCTGTGATTCGAATCTGGCCCTGAGTCCCGTTGGGGAATGCGTGTTTGAGAGCGTTCGAGACCAGTTCGTTCAGGATCAGCCCACAGGCGATGCCGGTGTCGATATCGACCACGATTTCATCGGATGCCACATAAAAATCTGTATTTCCAGATCCGCTATTCTGACTGATCACCAATAAGGAGACTAATTCGCTGATATACTCACCAAAATCTATTTCGACCAGGCTTTTGGTTTGATAAAGTTTGTCATGGATTAATGCCATGGCTTGAATTCGGTTTTGGCTTTCTTCGTAGATATTTTGAAGAGATTGATCGTTGATTTTGTGCGCCAATAATCCTGCCAGGCTGGAAACGATTTGTAGATTATTCCTGATATAGTGGTGAATTTCTTGAAGTAATCGCTCTTTGTCTTGAAGAGATGTCTTGATATTCTCCTCGTATTCAATTGAGGTAGAGATATCATTCAAGCGCAACACTGAGCCTCGAATGTGTTTCGGGCGCAATTGTACGGGTTTCGAAGTCACCTGAAATGTGCGTCGTTGGAAATTATTTGTTTTGGTGGAAACGGCTTGCGGATAGTTTAGTTGAGTTTGTAGATTTCTCCAGGGAATTTCGAAGTTCTCGTCCCAGATTTTTCCTATGGATTGGCCGATCAGGATCTTGCCTGGCTGTTGGATGATTTGCGCTGCGGAGGGATTGTGATCGAGAATGATATTTTCGGAATCAATGACGATGATGCCATCGTTGATGTTGTCGATGATGACCTCGCGCACGACAGGTACGATATCGCCAACGCGTAATTGGTTATAGATCCTAATGTTTAGCATGCGGCTGATGGCGAAGGTCAGGGGAGTCAATTCTATGGTTGGTATAAGTTCGATGCGAAGGATATCGAGGATAGAGCCAAGCACAGGTAGAAGTGCTGTGATGATCAACAATACAGCTTGTTTTCCATATAGGTTGCGATAGTTATACGCTGATCTTGCAAAAGGAATCAAGCTGATCATCACCAGATAATAGGCAATACCAATGAATATCCAGTATGCGACTCCCTGGTCTTTTATTAATTGAGCATAGGGGTCCAGTGGATTTAGGCGTCCGTTCGACCAAATTAATTGGTGAACGTCATTGGAGATGATCAGGGATAAGGCAATTACCAGGTATCCGATGATATACACTTTTCGAAACCTGTTGCGCTTCCCCGCAATAATATACGATTGTGTTCCTACGTACCAGGCAACAGGGGTGATAATAATAGCAATGAACTGCAATTTGTTCCAAAAGATCTTGCTTGCCAAATTAGGGGTGCCAATTTCAAATGCATGAGTTATCAGCCACCCTGCGCCAGCCAATAGGACCAGGTCCACGGGATGAAGCCGCTGCTTGGGAGGGCGCCAGCCAATATCGAGGATCACGATCAATATCGCCAACAACATGGGAGGGAGGGAGAATGGCAACTCTGGCATAATCATACTGAATTCTGTTCCAGTGGAAAGACGATTTCAATGCTCGTGCCTAAGCGTTGATCAACCCTGAGATGGCCCTGTATCTGGTAAACCAGTGCGGTTATTAATTGGAATCCGAGTGTATTGCATGTGTAGATGTCGAGGTTTCCTGGCATCCCGACACCATCATCGCCTATTTTTATTAGCAATTGGTTATCCTGGCGCACACGACAGATAATCCGAACGGTACCGTTATTTCTGTTGGGAAAGGCGTGCTGCAGCGCATTCGAAATTAATTCATAAGCGATCAACCCGCAGGGCGTGGCTAAATCGTAGGGAATGCTAATGCCCTCAACGTGCATTTCGAATGCAATCGTCGAATTTGCAATCACCTTTGGTCGCATCAGCCGGTCGATCAACGTATGCAGGTACTCGGAATAATCAATATAATTGACCCCTTCCGATTGATACAGTTTTTCATGCACCAGCGCGATTGCCTGGATGCGTTCCTGGCTTTCCTGAAAAGCCTCCCTCAAATTCTCGGATTCAATCAAGTTCGATTGCAAATTGAAGATGCTGGAAATCACCTGTAGATTATTCTTGGCGCGATGGTGTATCTCTCTCAGTAGAGTTTCTTTTTCTTGCAGAGAAGAAATGACGCGTTGCTCCATTGCGGCACGTTTCGTTGTATCACGCAAGATATACAGCGTGTTGACTGGCTTCCCCTCCCAGTTGCTCATGTTGCCGACATCACAATCGTAGATCCTGGCGGAGTCCTGCTGCTCGACCGTAATTCGAGTAGTATTCCCCTTGTTCAAGTCGATCTGTCTAAATTGCGGAAAAAACTTTTCGATGGGTTGACCAATAGACTCGGCTAGTGTCTCCCCAGAAAAAGATTCCGCGTGTTTATTCATATCGATGATCCGATTTTGAATATCTGTCACGAAGATAATATCCTCGATGGTGTCGAAAACCTCATGGCGGGATACTGAGACGATCTGTTGTCTGCGAGCGCTCTCCAGACCATATGCCGCGGTTATACCAGAGAAGATGATTGCCAGAGATGTTGGCCTCAATGGACCAAAAATATCCAAACGGAACACTTGCAAGAGTAGGGTGATTACTGGTGTGAGAGTGCTCATCAACATAATGGATCCATTGACGCGGAATGTCCACCATGACTGCCCAAGGGTTGCGATCAGGATCAAGCTACCCCCAATGATAAGCACGCCATTGTATATCAAGAAGACCCACAAAGCGACCCCGTATGTGGTAGTGGTTATTTCATACGGACCATGGGGAACCAGGAAAATTTCTTTGTAGATGAGGCCGTGGGATTGATTGGTGAAGGCTAATAAAACTGTCAAGGCAGGAACCGTCAATAAGAGAATCAGTTTACGATGAGTGAGCCACTGATTCCCCTGAATATACTGGTTGATGGAGACGAACCAGGCAGTCCCCGCAAAGGCGACACCGATGAAATGGATATTGATCCAAAAAATCTTGGTTGAATAGGTGGTGCTGATGGTGCCCAAAGCCAATCCGAAGACCCATTCGGCCGCTAGAACCAGCATGATCGCCAGGGTTTCTGCACCTGGGTTGCGCTTTTCATTGCGCCAGGTGGTTCTGGCGCCGGCTAAAGCAACTATCCCACTAATTATATATAGGCCTGGGGGGTAAAACCATTCCCAATACATGATCGATTCTTTTGTCAATCAAAGGTTGTTCTCTGGTGGTTCACACTTTCGTATCTTAACATATTTTCTCCCCCCTCAGCGTGGTTTGTCTGGACCCTTGGGAATCTGTAAGGTGTCGTTTGTGAAATGGATGAATTCTGGCAAAATAAATTAAATGCGCTACTTCAGCTTCATCCAGCGGACTTGGAATGGCGTTACATGTATTCCTCCAAGCTTGCTGGAATCATTTTCTGATAACAGATCATAGCATCCGGAAATCTGTCGCAGATTCCATTCCTCAAAGTCAATGGAAACCGAGTGACGCTGATTTGTAACATTGATCAGGCACAGAATTGTTTCACTCTTGTCGAGTGCACTACGTAAGACTGCGAAGATATTCTGGTGTATGGGGAGAATCTGTTGCCCACCCTGCGGATGGAAGGCAGGGTGCTGCTGGCGGACTCTAAGAAAATGCGCATAGCCAGTATATACTCGCGCTGCTAGTGTATCTGGATCACTCAAATCGGATTTCAAATCAACAACGTTCAATTTCTGACGATTGATGGTGCGGAATCGCCCAGTTTGCTCAACGCCCTCGCACCAGTTGCACGAACCGAACATGCTGTGAAAATAGATCCCTGGAACTCCACGCAGAGATAGCATGATCGCCTGACTCGCCAAAAAGCGTTTTGATATCAGATCGAGGTCTTCGCTGGGAAATGCAGGGTCTCCTAAGGCATCTAAATAATTGATGTTGAGTTCATACGGGCTTTGTGAAGCATCTTGGTTGCTGTTCGATGAGATGAAACCCCCCATTCTCTTCGTAAGTTTTGCGGATGCATCCAGGTCTTCCTGTCTAAGTAGGTTTTTGACTGGCATCATTCCGATGCCATCATGGGAAGCTAGAAAATTGAAGAAAGTCGCCTGATCTGATGGCAACTCTAGGGTTTCTGCCCAGGTTGAGAGGATGCTGACATCCCCCGTGTGGAATGCATGCAAGGCCAGCATGGGTAGGGCGAAATTGTAGACCATCTGGGCTTCGTTGGTGCCATTGCCAAAGTAAGCGATATTGTCTTTGTGGGGCACATTTGTCTCGGTGATGATGGCAACGCAGGGGGCAGCAATATCCAGTACGGTGCGCATCAATTGCACGATCCGGTGGGTGCGCGGCAGATTGATACAGTCTGTGCCGACCTCTTTCCAGACATAGGTCACCGCGTCCAGGCGGATGAATTCAGCGCCATGGGCCGCGTAAAATAACAAGATATCGATGACTTCAATGAGCACATCGGGGTTGCGATAATTCAAATCGATCTGATCCGCGCTGAATGTGGTCCAGACCAATTTTTCTCCCGAATTCGTTTGGAACGGAGTCAGTAAGGGGGTCGCACGGGGCCTGAAGACGCGCGATAGATCCGTGCCGGGCTCAATAATCGTAAAAAAATGTTCGAAATCGGGATCACCCTGGAGGAAGCTTTGAAATTCCACACTTTGGGATGAGATATGGTTGACCACAGCATCAAACATCAGGCGAAATTTATCCCCCAAACGAGCGACATCTTCCCAATTTCCAAAAGCCGGGTTCACCTGGCGATAATCGATCACCGAAAAACCATCATCCGATGAGTATGGGAAAAATGGCAGGATGTGGACAGTGCTGACTACCTCTCCCAGGTAGTCCTGGAGAAATTCAGCCAGCGTTTGCAGCGGGGGCTGGCCTTCCCGCTGGACCATATCTGCGTAGGTGATCAAAATGGAATCGCGCTCGCTGAAGCGGTCTGCCGGTGTGGAGGATGCCAACTCGGGGTGGGCTGCGATAAAGCGTCGCAACCGTTTGCTGATGCGTGCGCCGATCTCATCGGCAGAGTCTTCTCCATAGATGAACGCGATATGCTCTTGGAGTGTTTTTGCCAAATCGGGCAACATATCGTTCATCCTCTGTCGTTCATCAACTGTCTAAGATAAATATGCAAGGCGTCCATGGAATAAAATCGTTTCGCCATGCGGAAGTTGTGCTCGACTGTCTCCTGACGCAATTCGTTGTCTGTGAGCAATTCTACAGCTTGGTCGGCGGCATCTTCGATGATCTCGGATTCGACGGTGACTAAGCCGTGTTCATCTCGACCAGCGATCTGATTGCCCAGGGAGACCACCCGCAGGTTTTTATCTTTGATATCTGCTTCGAACACAGGATATTCGTAGAGCATGATGGGCAGCTTGGCTCGCAGCGCCTCGAGGAGTTGGTTTCCCCAACCTTCCCAAATGCTCGGGTATGTGACGAAGTCAGCATAAACATACGTGTCCCAAAGCGAGTATTTTTTACCCCCTTTGCGCGAGGAGCGGCTGCTACCGATGATATCTTCGATGAATATTGCCTCTACGCCAGCATCTCTGGCTTTATGCGCAAGCAGACTCCGATATCGCCCTGTGGCATCATCCAGGGCGTAGCCTGCCAACACGAGCACGATACGGCTGTCGTCGTCAAATTGGCGGCCATCGTACAATCCGCTCGCCCTGAGTTTCGATCGGCGAGCAGGATCATCCAGGGCTTTGACGAAATCGATAGCCAGCTCGATGCCCTTGCGGGTTACGATGCGTGTGGCTTGAAGGATCATGAGATCGTTTTCGCGCAACCCGATGCGGGCGCGGAAATCGCTATTGTACTCATCGGGTGCCCAATCTGGGGCGTCGAAATCGAAGACATTCGGTACCAGGGCTGCTTGGATCCCTTTGCGATCGACGAGTTCTTGCTGCGCTAACGAATTGATCACCACGTGCTTGACCAGCGGATTGCGCGGGGGCAGGTACCTATCAGCCAGCTCTACAGCGGTTCCGCAAGTCAGCCTGAATCCATCGGTGCGCTCGAAATAGAAGTCATGGCTCTGTGCCAGGGTGGGTAGTTTGAGTTCCCGCATAATGTTGGTTAGCGCGATGGCTACTGCCGGGTTGGCAGCCACCGACCACACATTTTGGGGAATCAGGCAATCGATTTGCTTTTCCTCGATGAACGTCAGGATTTTCTTTTCGATCACGTCTGAAAGACGGTAGAGTCCCGCGCGATACGTGGCTTCGTTGCGATAATCGCGCAGCGCTTGAAAGGTGTTGTAATACAACAAGCGTGCATCGGGCCTGTGATGGTACATCTCTTTGATGACTGTCCCCTCGGCTGCAGAACCGATCTTTCCAGCGCAAATATGGACGGTGTGGCCCATCTCTTCCAGGACTTGAATCCACTTATTCATCTCCAAGGAGACGCCGTCCGTAAGTCCAGCGATATAATGAAAGATGCCGATATTATGTGCCATGAATGCCTCGTTGATCGGGGATCAGCCTCAGGGTCAGGATTTGATAAGGCTTGATCCTGTAATGTAGTTGGTTACTTTCTACGGGGATTTCTGATGTATTCTCTTCCAGGATATTGGCGCGCCAGGCAGTGACGAGTGGAAACAATGATGTTAGCGTGAAGTCGCCGCGTGATCGTTGGCTTTCGTAAAGGCGCACGATGATGCCGTCCCCATCCTCGGCGCGTTTGATGGTCTCGATGATAATGTTTGGTTT
>CAYWIC010000164.1:0-11515 GCA_964458115.1 uncultured Anaerolineales bacterium
GATCGAGCGGATCCCTCTGTAACCGAACATCCAAGTGTTTAATTAAAATTTGGCGTTACGCACTTGAGCCTTGGTTGCTAGGAATAGGGGTGGGGGCCAAAGCCCCCACCCCCTATTCCTAGCAATTTCTTCGCTGAACTGCGTAAGTTCTTAAAATATTGGTTGGATCTCACGGATGCGTTGTAAATCTGGAAAGATTCTTGTCGATTCCTCGGATCCCTCAATTTCTGCAAGTTTCCTTGAATACATGATGTAGAGCAATGGATGGAGAACCCTTAATGAGCGAACAAGAGCATCAAGATATAATTTTGGTTGTAGATGATGTTGCTGAGAACCTGCTTTTGTTGGATCGTCTCCTTTCCCATTCAGGGTATGATGTTCGCACGGCGAAGAGCGGCCAAGATGCAATCCAGCTGGCTGAAAATGAGCCTCCTGATATGGTCTTGTTGGATATTTCCATGCCTGAAATGGATGGATATCAAGTTAGTCAATATTTCAAGAATTCTGCCGCTCTATGCGATATCCCTGTGATTTTTATCAGTGCATTACATGATATGCTGGATAAAGAAAAGGCTTTCTCTGTAGGTGGTGTCGATTACATTACCAAGCCGATAGAAACCAAAGATGTGCTTATGCGCGTCGAGACTCATTTATCGATTAGGAAAATGCAGAAACAACTGGAGCGAAGGAACTCCGAATTGGAAGAGGAAATCCTCCGGCGAAAATCTGTAGAACAACAATTGAAGGTTCAGGCTACAACGGACCCTCTGACCAAATTATATAACCGCCGCCAATTTTTTGACCTCGCCGAACGGGAGTTCTCTCGCTCAGATAGGAAGAACCGCCCTATATCCATCATAATGATGGATATCGATAGATTCAAGCAAGTCAACGATACCTATGGGCATCTAGTTGGTGACCATGTGCTCGTAAGTCTAGCCGAGTTGTGCGTCAATAGTTTCAGGAAATATGATATCTGGGCCCGTTACGGGGGTGAGGAATTTGTTGCTATGCTTCCAGAAACGAACACCCAGCAATGCAAACTTGTCTCTGAGCGGCTCCGAAAACTGGTCGCCGATACAACGATGCAATTTGAAGAGACTTCGCTATCGATCACAGTTAGTATCGGAATTGCTTGTATCGATGTCGATTCAGATCTTAGTGTTGATGAGATGTTGGATCAAGCAGATAAAGCCCTATACCGTTCGAAGCACGAGGGACGAAACCGAGTTTCGGTAGCTTGTGAAGATCTCTAGGGGTTTTTAATTCAGAATCTATTACGTTGAAAACCAATTTGAATACCCTGAGTTCCTTATATTGTGGTATTGACAATACTGTGCATTACATAGTATAATGTATTGCACAGGAGAAATTCAATGAGCGAACCTAACCTCGAGAAACTCACTTTAGAGCTGCGGCGCGGAGTCATTTCCCTGGCTGTGCTTAGTCAACTCCATCAAGAACAGTACGGCTATTCGTTGATTCAACGTTTGAGCAGCCTGGGTTTGCACGTTGAACAAGGAACTTTATATCCCTTGCTCCGTCGTTTGGAAGATCAAGGTTTGTTGCAAAGCGATTGGCGGGTGGAGGAGTCTCGTCCCCGACGCTACTATCGCATCAGTCCTGTTGGTGAACGACTTTTGCCTGCACTCAAAGCTGAATTTGATGATTTGGTACGGGCTATGGAGAGAATGCTATGAAACTGGAACCAGAATATGCTCAATTGATCGACGCCTATATTGACGAGGTTGGCGTTAACCTCCCAAAGAAGAAGCGTGCGGATATCGTTGCCGAAATACGCTCTTTAATTCTGGATACGCTGGAAGACCGCTCCGAGGGGGGTGAACCCGATGAAGGGCTGGTCTTGGATGTACTCAAAGAATTTGGTCCCCCCGTGGATGTTGCGGCCTCATATCATCGCCATAATTATGTTATTGGCCCGAGCATGTATGCCCCATTCTGGCTTACAATACGGGGCGCGTTTAGCCTAATCGTTGTACTCTTCCTGATTGGTTTTGGAGTTGGCTTCATTCAAAATACCCCCCAATCGTTGGGGGGATTTATTGAAACCCTGGGGAGTGTGCTAGCCAATTTTTGGGATTCTGCCCTGCAGGCATTTGCGATCATTGTTTTGGTTTTCATCTTGTTGGAGCGCACCATCCCACAACAAGATTGGGTTGGCCAGCTCAGGGCCTGGGGGGCGCTGAGCCAGGTTCCATTCTTCCGAGAAATGTTAGGGCGCACAACTACCTCGGATACCACCTTTAGCTGGGATCCAGCAAGCTTGAAAATTGTCCCTAAAACTGAGCGAGTGTCCCGCGGCGAGACCATTTTTGAAGTTGCGGTCATTATTTTAGTTGCGATTCTGTTCAACTTCTTCTCCCACAGAGTTGGAGCCTTTGGCTTGCATAATGGGCAACCCTGGTTCCTGCCTTTATTATCGGCAACGTTTGGTACATATTTGCCCTGGTGGAATTTGTATTGGATGTTGACCATCGGCCTGAACTTTGCGTTATTAGCTCAACGTCATTGGACCCCCCTGACACGTTGGGCAGAAATTGGGTTGTTGATCTTCAGTGGGATTATCGTTCTTTATATGCTGCTTGGCCCCCCGATTTTGGGATTGAATCCCGATTATTTAGCACAGGCAGATGTAACCGCGAATGCAATCCAACTAACTGAGGAAATTCTGCTGCCGATCTTGCAGACAATTCTGGATATTTTCCTGATACTGCATCTGATCGGTAAGTGTATAAAATTGCTGGTCAAGCTCTTCCGTCTTTTGGGAAAGCCGCCAATACTGAACTTGAAGAATGCAAACGGGCTAAACGACTAGCAGCGTAAGTGAATGGATGCATCGGATGAACCTGCGCGATATTCAATTACTTGCGATCTTATCCCCTTGGGAGAACTGATCACTCAATTTTTTTTAAAATATCCTGAAAACGAATCCTGGAGCGTGAAACCTGATGAGAAAGAGCAAATCGTCGAAGCGGCATTGCTCGAAAACTTATTGAGAAGGGTGTTGAGATCATTTTCAATCGAGATGCGGGATTTGGAAATCCCGGCTACTCGTCAATCATGTAGTCGAGATTTCCAATTTTCGTGATATATGTGGGGTAGATGCACTTCTTAGTGATTAAAGTGATAGCTACATTTGATACAATCATCCTCGCCAGGCAGCGATCATCAAGGCCAACCAGCCAAAGATGAAGAATACGCCCCCAATAGGAGTTAGCAACCCCAAGCTGACACCTTTGTAGGCAAGTTCCCCATTGGCAACCAGATAGTATAAGCTCCCTGAGAAGAAGATAATCCCCAGAACGAAGAACCAACTCGCCGCCCTTAGCGTGTTGCTGCGGTTCCACCAATGAGTAGTTGCCCATGAGATCAGGATCAAGGTCAGGGCGTGGTACATCTGGTAGCGGGCTGCTTTTTCCCAGATTGCGATCCGGTCAGGTGAGACCATATTTTCTAGACCATGAGCGCCAAAAGCCCCAGCGGCAACAGATAATCCTGCTAAAAATGCGCCAAAGACAAAGAAATACTTTTCCATTAAATAACTCCTGTGTAATAGGCTGTTGCCAAGATTTTACATGGATTTATCTGATTTATCGAGTAGTGTGCGGTAATACAGAAAACTGGCCAGGAACAAACTTCCGCCAATCCCCAAGTACATCACCGCCAAGTATGGTTTGGGGATGGGGGAAGATTTGCGTAGAAAGATCCCCAGCGAGATCATAAAAATCACTAAAGGGTAACTTGACCAACTTTGGAAGGCAAAGATGCAAACGCGATCTTCAGAATATGCATTGATGCGCGTGATATTGCGGTTGGCGAATGCCGAAAACCCAAACTCATAGATCACGAATGCCAGAACCACGCCTGCTGCTGTCAGTCCCAGTGATATTGGAGGACTTTCAGGTTTGAGCCAACCATAAGCCAGGTAACTCAACCATATTCCTACACCTGACCACATCAGACCTGCTAATAAAGAGAGCCACCCCTTTTGAACTCCGGGTTTAAGTGTATTGAGCAAAAAAATTCTCCACTGATAAATGATATCAGCGGAATTGTATCAGGTATTTAGTGGTTTACTGGATCTTTGTGAAGGGCCGATAGAGATTACTAAACCTGGGTGCCATCCCAGTGATATCTAGATAGCTGTTAGGTTAGGGGAAATAATAATATTTCACTCCAATCCTATCCCAGCATCTCGCGCTTGCAGGATGGCTTGTGTACGATTACTTACGTGTAGTTTGCTGAAAATGTTAGAAACGTGGTTTCGAACCGTTTTTGGCGAAAGCACCAAGCGCTCCGCAATGGCAGAATTCGTTAACCCATGAACAACAAGTTTCAAAATTTCAAGCTCTCGATCAGTCAATTCAGGGAAATACTTGGAAGTAGAGGGTGGTTTATGCTGCCCAAAATAGTTTATCAATCGCTCTGCAACTTGGGGACTGAAAATCGCTTCCCCGCTGGCCACAGCACGGATCGCGCGCTCTGTCTCTTCAGGGTCCGCGCCCTTGAGAATATATCCCAATGCGCCAGCTTGCATGGCGTGGAAAACTGTTTCGTCGTCGAACATCGTGATAATCAGGATTGCAGTATCAGAATTATTATCCAGGATGCTTCTTGTAGCTTCGATGCCATTCATCCCCGGCATATTGATATCCATCAAGATGATGTCTGGTTGCAATTGAGCAGCTTGGTTAACTGCATCACCCCCTGTCTCTGCTTCCCCGACGACTTCCATATCAGGGAGCGAGGTTAATAGCGAACGTAAACCGAAACGGTAAACTGGATGGTCATCAGCGATCAGAACGCGGATCTTCTCCATTGTTGCTCCTGGATGGGTTTAGCGGAAGTCGAACAGAAATGATTGTTCCATTTTCTGACGGTGCCTCAATTAGGAAAGATCCGCCTAATTCTTCTGCCCGTTGGCGCATTGATTGCAATCCCACGCCAATGGTGTGATCTGAAGAGATACCTTTTCCATCATCTTGAATATCCAAATTGAGAATATCATTCATATGAAGTGTTATCGTGCAAATCGAGGCATCGGAATGTTTAAGACAGTTGCTGATTGCCTCTTGACAGATTAAATAACAAGCCGCTTCCACTGCGGCTGGCATGGTGGGCAGGGTATCGGGCACTTCCAATTGAATTTTGAGGTTGGCTGATTCATAGCGCTGAATCTGGGCTTTTAGCGCTCCAACCAAACCAAGGTCATCAAGCGCAGGGGGGCGCAGGTCGTAGACAACGCGGCGCACATCTTCGACTGCGTTCTGGGAATGTTTGATTGCTTCTACCAGTAAGGTTTCAGCTATCTTGGGATCTTCTGCAAACATCCGCTGGGCGGCGCTCAAAGTCAGTGTTTGGCTGGCAAGTTGTGGGCCGAGGTCATCATGCAGGTCACGGCGGATGCGACGACGTTCCTCCTCGCGAGCGCTGACCAATTGTTGGTGTGCGCGCTGTAATTCAGCAGTCAGGCGGACGTTATGGGCTGCAGCGCCAGCTTGGCGAGCAATATTTTCTAATAGCTGTAGATCTTTGATGCTGAAGGCCTCCTCCCGGGCGCGGTAAGCAACCGCAAAATTACCCACAGATTCTCCCCGGTATAACAGAGGAATGCGTAAAATCTCGTTGACTGGTATTCCAAAACTGGCTGCAATTTCTCCTTCATCCCCTAATTCTATGGCAACATAGGGGAGTTTGAGGGTTTGAGCGACAGTTTCAACGATGCCAGAAAGGGTCGCTTCGGATGTGCCTGTGCTTTCGATCTGCGCTCCTAATTTTGTAAGCACAGCAACGGGATCATCCCGTTCGCCATACATCATACGGTTGACACCGCGCTGCAAACGATCGCGGATAGGCTGAAAGAGGATCGCTACCAGACCCGTGGTAAGGAAGGCGATAAACGAGCTGTCGCCGAGTTGGAGCAAATTGCCCAAAGCACCGACAACAAATATATACAAGAGCATTGTGGCGACAGTCAAGGCACCATACACCAGGGTGCGGTTGATGACGATGTCGATATTCCATAAGCGAGCGCGGGTGATGGCGATCGCCATGGTCACCGGGATGATATTTAGCGAAGCCCACCAACCCACTTCAGAAAGCGAAGCCCACCAGGGTCGCGGCGTGCTCAGCGGCATACTCTCGAGATAGAAATAGGGATACGTCGAAATCAGGATGAAGCCCAACCAAAGCGCGAAGCCGAACAAAACCCATTTAGTTTGCTGACGCTCATCGACTGTGGAAACCTGGCGATAGCGGTAGATCTGGGCGTACAGCCCCAACCCTAACATCGTAAACCACAGGGCTCCTAGGATTACCAAGCCAGTGATGTTCTCTGTAGAAATGGGAAAGAAGAGCGCCAACAGGTTCCAGGGGATGGAGGTGATCAGCAACCAGCGCGTCCAGTCTGGCACGAACCTTCCATTGGGGAACAAGACCAAAAGTGCCACGGTGGGGGTTGCCATTAAGATGGATTGTACGTCCACGGCAAAGTCGGTATTCCCCAGCCAATAAACCCCCCAGTGTTCCAGAGGGCCGGTCATCACCACGCCGTACAATAAGAGATATATGGAAACTGCCGCCACTGCTGGATTCTCGAACTTGCGCCGAAAGAGCACCCATGACAATGTCAGCGAAAGCACCACTGAAATCAGCGATATCAGGCTGTTAAAAATCTGCAGGACGATGAATCCCAGGGAGGGTTCTGCGACGGTGCCGTGCGCGGGTATGCCGTGGATCATTCGAAAAGCATAACCCGGTAGCGAAGTGACAAAGAGAAGCAAAGAACAGAAAAGAAGTATGATCCAGACAACACGTGATAGTTTCAGCCATAATCCGCGCATGAATAAATTATCATCCGTTTGATCAATGGTTCTTTGAGATTTTCGTACCTTTATTGTCCGATTCATCCTGTATTATTATACCGCTAAGAATCTTTTAGCTCCCCTCATTTTGAGAGCTTCCAACCCAGGTAACCTCCTGCAAGAAGAGCTGCACCAATATTTCCAGCTCCTAACACTGTCAGCATGGTAGCCCGTACGGCTGCCCCCGGTGCGCCAACAACCCAGCCAGCGGCTTCCATTATCATGTTGATAATGAAGAAAGTTAAGGCTGCTGCAAATCCTATCTTCCAGAATAACGATAGAGCCAATGAATACTTCTTCATCCCTTTCCCGATAGCATATGCGCTGGTTCCTGCTATCAGGAATGCAGAAGGTACAAAGAGAAAAGTAAATACACGATGGATGGGATACCCAGCCTGTTCGAAATAATCGACCAAGGTTGGCTCTGCAATGCCCAGTCCAACAGCCAGCACGATGGTGATTGGCCCAAAGCCCAGCGTACCGGCCCAGGCCATGCGCGGCTGGTTCTCCATACCTGCCAAGCGACCCATCTGTACACCCCAGACCGCGCCACCGGCAAGAAATCCGATCAGGGCGGGAATGGTTGCAATCGCAGCGTGGCCAAGTTGGACATCATTTACATTGCTGCCAGGGATAAATTCGAATGTCAGGCTGCCAGATATCAATCCGATTGCCAGGCCGCCAAAGAGGGTCAAAAAGGTTTGAAGTGCACCTTGAAATGCAGGTTTGTACTGTTCCATGCGTCCAATTTCTCCTTCATTTATTGATTGGGTCTCTAGGAATTTCTGGGATATCCCGCGCCGATTCACAAAGAGCAATTAACTAAACTTCCAAGAATAGCATTTGTCTGATAGCGCCCAGATTGAAGGGTAATTTGGCCCACGAATCACCATAATCGGTAGAATGCCAGATATCCCCATTGCTCAAACCAGCATAAAGGTGTCCGGTTTGCTGCGGGTCGGGGATCAAGGCGTAAGCCATATAATCCAGCGGCTCAGGCAAGCCTCCAGCGAGCTGCTCCCAGGCAGCCCCACCCACAGAGCGGTAGATATGCGCCCGGGCTTGTCCGTCGTTATGGGCTGGTGGGGTGAATTCGCCGCGCAGCAGGTTGGGTTGCTCCGAAGCCGACAGATACCACACCTCAGGCCGAACGGGATCGGCAACTACATTCCATCCGTATTTACTCCCCAGACCTTCTCTAGGCTGCTCCCAGCTGCGGCCTCCATCTCGGCTCAGGGCAGCCCCGCTCTTCAGCCCTGCGCCGCCTTGATAGACCCAGTTGCCGTCCCGGTGATGGAAGGTCAGCGAATGGCAATCCAGCAGCGCGCCGCCTGGGCGTTTCGACCAAGTTTGCCCACTATCTGAAGAGCGCAGCACGCCGCCCAATTCGATGCCTGCCATGATAACCTGGGGATCTGTGGGGGAGAGCGTCAGGGCAATCACGTAGGCATCCCATTCCGGGGGCTCAGCGGGTGAGAACCACCACCATTTCTTCGATTGACGTAAACCAGGCAGTTCTATCCAGGTCTGGCCAGAATCTTTGGAAACATACAACGAGGCGGGTTTACCACCGACGTAGATCAGACCAGGATGATGGATGCTCAGAGCCAGGGACTTAACGATGACATCTTGGAGACCAAGGCCACGCCAGGAAATACCAAAATCCTCTGAAACCTGGATGCCGTTCTTTTGAGTGCCAGCAAACACCCGACCTGAGTTGTGAGGGTCAGCAGCGAGGCAGTTGATCTGCATCCCAGACAGCTCTTTGGTAATCTGCCATTGGTACTCCTGGTATTCAGCCCGTGCGAGATCCTTACCAGTTGCGGCGAGGAAGATTCCATTATTCATCGTTAGTCCTTCGAAGCGCAAGCCATGTTGCGACAGGTGCAATCAGACCAAAAACAACACTGGCCCAAATCGTAATCTCCCCTATGGGCCAGGCAGTTTGACAAGGCGAAGGACAGTAGGACAATACCGTACCAACCGCGATTGCAAGGAAGAAAAATAGATCAAAGACCAGTACAGTGATCAGTCCTCGGCGGCTGCCTTGTGCGGCAGATAACAGACCCCAAATCCAACCTCCGAACAGGGCCATGTTGGCCAGCATTGCAAGCGAAACTGTGCCAACATCAAGGTTGAACTCACGGTACACGTAAAAGAAGTCGATAAAAGCGCGTCCTAGGAAGACCAGCAGTGAGATCACTGATAATGTGATGGCGCTGGAAAGAGATGTAAACCAGTTTTTCATTTTGAAATCCTTTTTTGTGGTAGAGACGTAGCATGCTACGTCTTTACCACGGTATTTGTTGGGAAAGGGGGTACTACCCTTCCATCAATTGCTTCAGATTAGCCAGATCTTCTTCCATCTGGCTTTGCTGTTGCTTCATCAGCAGCCCTTCAGCCAACTTGAAGAAGCCGCCGGGTTCGGCCACGACGGTATCGGTTACGCGTACACCCTCAGTCGTTGCATCAAAGACGGTTCCGCCGGACAAAGGGAATGGTCCTTTGGTCGACTTCCAGGCATAGCGGCTGTGGGGTTCATAGGCAGTGACCTCGCCTTCGGTTTCGATCTTGCGCCCCATCACCTGGACGATGTATTGATAAGTCGAACCGACTCCAGTCGCTCCATTGGAGGTCGATTTGGCCTCGATGATGCCGGACTGCCATTTGGCAGCGTTGTTAACATCGGTGACGAATTCGAAAATTTCCTCGATTGGGCAGTTGATGGTAATTTTTGCTTCTAATGTAGCCATTTATAATCTCCTTAAATTTAGAGCTTACGCAGTTCGGCGAGATAATTGCTGGATGGTTTATCTTATTTGGTCTGTGTCTCTACCGCCGATAGCGATTGCAGGTACAGGAACATGGCCGTTAGATCGTCGTCGGTCATCTTCCCAAGACTTATCCAAGGCATGTAATTGGGATCGAGCTGTTTGCCATAGGGGGTCGTGCCTGTGCGCATGGTTTCGATGTATTCTTCTGCCGACCAGATCGCCAGCACACCGCCAGGCGTGAGATTGGAGCTAAATGGTGCTCCTGGTTCTGGGCCTTGCATGCCTGCCAGATCTGGACCGTGACAGGTGGCGCAGTCGCCAGTATTGACCAGGTATTCGCCATATTCGACAGTCACGCCTTGAGTTGGCATTGATGGCAGCGCTGCATTGTGATCGATCACTTCGGCGGCCAGGATGTCGCCAAAAGCACCTAAGGCCAGCAGGATGTGCCCAGGCGGCTTTAAGGCTTTGTCTCCCAGGTCGTTGTCAACAGCTGGCAAATCTTGTACATACGCGATAATGGCGCTGAGGTCTTCTTCGCCAAATTGCCCGTAGGCTTTCGAGGGCATGATCATCAGCGGTTTGCCGTTTGCGTCGACACCATGACGGATGGCGCGAACGAAATCTGCATCGCTATATGCACTGCCAACGCCGCCCTGCCCGGGAGTTAGGTTGGGTCCTGCAATGTAACCCAGGCCTGGATCGTCAAGGACAATTTTTCCCGATCCGTCCTCTCCATGACAGCCTGCACATGAAACCGAATAGATATAGGCACCTCTTTCGAGAGCAGCCGCGTTAGCAGTGATGGTTACGGTTGCTGGCTGAACGTCGTATGTTTTATTTAGACGCGACGAGCCAATGGCGAACATCACCACCACAAACAAGACAACCAGGATGACCAGCCCGCCTAACACAAATCCAATCCATTTGAGAGCGTTTCGCATGATACTCCTCCGATAAATAAGATGCCCACCATCTTACCGATTGGAATACCCCTTGTCATGAGGCTAGCGTCCTGTTCTATTAGGGACATTTTGTCCCGACTTTTAAAAATATAACCCCGGCGTATTTGGCAGCCGGGGTCAATATGCAGTTCTAATGCAATCGAGATTATGCAGTTGGACTGTCTTTTAAATGTGATTTTAATGGGGGTGCAATGGCATTACCGATTACGCCAATGCCCGCGATGATCAAACTCCAACCCACCACGGTCATAGTTAGGTTGAAGGCATCGCCATAGTTGACGCCGTTGATGGTGTGTGTCGAAGCCATCATGTATTGGATGGTCAGGCTAAGTACACCTGCGACGATCGCTGCGGCTCCACCTGCAGTTTCGGAATCTTCCTTTTTGGCCTTGGCGAAATCGACCTTTTCCCACACGCCGGGGATCTTGAAAATTAGGAAGATGATCAGAGTCAGCACAGTGGCATATACAACACCGTCAACCGGCATTGAACTGCCCCGCAGGGCGCGCGAGGTGATGATATGGATCACACCCACTACAGTTGCCCCAATCAAGCTGATCAAGCTATAGCGGTAGGCGTTGTCGCGGCCTTTGATGAGCAGGATCACGGCGCGTACCATCATCACGCCAAAAGCGACGGTCACCAGGACGTAAAGGATATACAGCCACTGAAAATCCGCAATCGCCGCAAATTTGGGACCATAGCCTTTCGGGTTCAACGCGACACACGTTGTCCCCGCGCCCCCAGCAATATTGAAGAGGGCGGAAATACTTAGAAACAGAATGCCAATGAAACGTAAAAACTTACCCATTTTAGTGCCTCCTAAAGATGATAATCTAAGGAGTTACGCACTTGAAGCGGATTGGGCTGGGAATAGGGGGTGGGGGGGGGG
>CAYWIC010000165.1:0-11507 GCA_964458115.1 uncultured Anaerolineales bacterium
TGGTGGGTTCATGCTAAAAGTTTAGCATGCCTACCTTCAACTGCGTAACTTCTAAAATTATTAGAAAGGAATTTCATGAAGAAGATATTTACCGGTTGCTTACTGATCATTCTGCTCATTGCGGGGGGGTTGGTTTACTGGTTTTGGGAAGATATTTCCTATTGGTGGAATGACGAAGAGTATACCTACTACGAACTTCCCGAAGACTGCTATGAAGACGAGTATTATGACAACGATGACAAACTTTGCTATATCGATGAAGAATATTATGATGATGACCTGCTGACCCTATTCTTCGATCTGGCCGATGAAGTGCTGGTTTCCCTCGAAGGGAATTTCGAAGATTTCGATTCGACAGCTGAAAATGCGATCATAACCTACGAAATCGACGGAAACTTAATTGTCAATCCCGAAGAGGTAGCTGTGTCCGGAGATCTCCTTGCCCACCAGAAAGATGCCGAGATGCACCAAAAGATCTGGATGTATTATGCCAACCTGATCCCGCCAGCGCACCGTGCCAACCTGACCAGTTTTGTGATCTTTACAGATGGCCCTGAGGAAGTCATGGCTGCCGTCGAGCAGGATTTCGATGACCCAGAGAAATGGGTCCTGGCAGTCGATATCGTAGATGCGGAAAACCCGCAAGAATTAACCTATACCCTGATCCATGAGTTTGGCCATTTGCTGACTCTCAATGCCCAACAGGTCAATCCCGATGAAGATCTCTTCGAAGACCCAGAAAATGACGCCTTGTATGAAGGTGCTGTCTCTGCTTGCCCGCAATATTTCCCCGGAGAAGGCTGCAGCCAGAAAAATTCCTATATCAATCTCTTCTTTCAGCGATTCTGGGTTGAGATCTATGATGAGTGGGAGGAGATCAACTACATCGAAGATGATGATGAGTATTATGAGATGTTAGATGAATTTTATTATTCTCATCAAGATCAATTTGTAACAGATTATGCAGCCACCAATCCCGGAGAAGACATTGCTGAATCCTGGACTCACTTTGTGCTGCAACCCGAACCCCAGGGGGATACTGTTTCCGAACGGAAAGTGCTCTTCTTCTACGAATTCCCAGAGCTGGTGGAATTGCGTGAGAAAATTGTTGCCCGAACTTTCTCGCGCTTGCGACGGCAATGAACATTGTTGCTCAAATATATTTACGAATCCAATAATTTGTTCGCGTATCCATATACTTGATATTGTGTTTTAGTGAGTGAAACCATTCATATCACAAGTATAAGGAGAATACGATGGATAAATTTGCGAAGTGGTTTTACATTGTGGGTATCGTGGTGGCGATGCTAGCAGCCCTGCTGGCCTTCTCTGCCGACTGGTTGACCTGGGTCTTGATGATCCTGGGTGTCTTGGCGGGTCTCTTCTACGCAGACACCGATGATGTTGTCAACCGCGGTATTCGCTATCTGGCCTTGGCGGCTGTAGCTGGAGTGTTCGGCGAGTTCATTTTCCTCGGCCCCTATGTTTCAGCCCTGGCGAGTGGTGCAGTTACCTTCTTGGGATACGTTCTCTTCACCTCCCTGGCTTACCACTTGGTTAAGAAGTTCTTCTAACATCAAGTTTTGTTATTGAAGTATGTAAGACTGCCAAAAATGGCAGTCTTATTTTTTTGCGCGAGCGGGCGCTTGGATTACGCCCACTCGCCACCCCAGTTCATGCGAAGCACGTCCCTATGACGACAGAACTGGGGATTGATTTAGCTTAAATTAGCTATTTGCTCGCTAAGTTTTTTCGATGTCTCATTGAAGCCAGCCAATTTATCACGTTCTGCTTGGACCACCTTTTCAGGGGCTTTCTCAGCGAAAGGACTGTTAAGCAGTTTCTCCAGGCGCTCGATCTGGCTTTGAGCCTCAGCCAATTCCTTCTCCAGACGGCTGCGCTCCTCTTCTAGATCGACTAGACCTGCCAATGGGAGGTAAATCTCCACTGGACCGACTACCAGGGCGATGTGATCTTCAGGTTTGTCAGGAAGGGATTTCTGGATGGAAAGTCCTTCCACGTCTAATCTGCCCAGCGTAGCGATGGTTTCGGCTTGGGCCTCGATGATCGAAGTGGCTTCACTCGCGGCAAAAATCGCTGGGATGCGCGTACCGGGTTTGACGTTTTTCTCAGCCCGCAGATTGCGGATGGCGCGCACTACGTCTTGCACCAAAGTAAAGTCAATGACGGTTTTGTCTTCCCAGCCCTCTGAATCTTCAGGTTCTGGCCACCTGGCCATGATGAGCGTCTCGGGCCAGTCATCAGCAATGGGGGCAAGGGGTGAATCGAGCACGGCTTTTCTCAGGTGACCCCAAAGCTCTTCAGTGACGAAAGGCGTGAAAGGGTGCAGCAAGCGCAAACAGGTGTCTAAGACGGCTGCCAATGCTTGACCCGTTGTGTAAGCCCGAGCGCCACCCTCAGCCAGCTGCAATTTGGCAATTTCTAGATACCAGTCAGCAAACTCGTTCCAGAAGAAATCATAAATTTGTCGCCCAGCTTCGCCATACTGGAAATTCTCGAAGAGGCGCTTTACAGATTCTCTCAGAGAGCGCTGACGCGCCCAAATCCAGGAATCAGCTAACGTCCAGTCCAGCTTGTCCTGAGAGGGAGCAGGAATCTCATCGAGGCTACCCAGGATGAAACGCGTCGCATTCCATATCTTATTCGCGAAATTGCGATTGGCTTCCACCTTCTTCAGGCTCAAGTTCATATCGTTGCCGGGTGTCGATCCAACGAGCAGAGTGAAGCGCAGGGCATCGGTGCCTAATTCATCCATGACTTCGAGCGGGTCGATCACATTGCCATAGGATTTGGACATCTTCTTGCCATGCTCATCGCGGATCAGGCCGTGCAAGTAGATCTCACTGAAGGGGGTATCTTCTGTGAATTCCAGGCCCATCATGATCATGCGCGCCACCCAGAAGAATAGGATGTCGTAACCAGTCTCCATCATGGTGGTGGGATAGAAATATTCCAGGTCTGCAGTTTTTTCCGGCCAGCCCAGGGTGGAGAAAGGCCACAGTCCAGAAGAGAACCAGGTGTCGAGCACGTCGGGATCTTGAGTGATATTCTTGCTTCCACAGTGCGTGCATTCGGTGGGATCTTGACGCGCCACGGTGATCTCATCACAATCATCGCAATACCAAACCGGGATGCGGTGGCCCCACCAAAGCTGCCGGCTGATACACCAATCTCGGATATTCACCAGCCAGTTGTAGTAGACCTTCTTGAAACGCTCGGGGACGACTTTGATGTGCCCATCCTGGACAGCCTGCAAGCCTTTTTCTGCCAGGGGCTTGATATCCACGAACCATTGCGTGGAGACCATCGGCTCGACGATCTCGCCGCCGCGCTGGGTGCGGGGAACCTGGTGGATGTAGTTTTCTTCTTTGATCACCAACCCCGCGGCCTGCATGTCAGCCCACAGGTTTTCCCGCGCCTCGAAGCGATCCTGGCCGTTGAAAGGACCGCCGTGCTTGTTTACTCTGGCTTCTTTGTCGAGCACAGAGATGATCTCCAGGTGGTGGCGCTCGCCAATCTCATAGTCGTTGGGATCGTGACCAGGGGTGATTTTCAACGCGCCGGTGCCAAATTCGCGGTCCACATATTCATCGGCGATCACAGGGATCCTGCGTCCGAGGACTGGCACCAGGGCGTTCATGCCGATATAGTTCTTGTAGCGTTCGTCATCAGGATGCACGGCTACGGCGGTGTCGCCCAAGATGGTTTCTGGACGCGTGGTTGCAACGGGAACATAATCGTCCTCAGTACCACCATCGATCATGTATTTGAAATAGTACAGCTTACCTTGCTCCTCGTTGTATTCCACTTCCAGATCTGAGACTGCGGTCTTCAGTCCTGGGGACCAGTTGATCAGGCGTGGGCCGCGGTAGATCAGCCCTTTTTCGTATAGCCGCACAAAGGCTTCTCGTACGGCTACTTGCAGGTCGTCATCCAGTGTGAAGCGCTCACGGCTCCAATCACAGGAGGCACCCAGGCGGCGAATTTGGTTGGATATGTGCCCACCGTATTCTTCTTTCCAGGCCCAGGTGCGTTCCAGGAATTTCTGGCGGCCGATCTCTTCGCGGCTGGTGCCTTCATCCTGAAGGGCGCGCTCGACTTGAAGCTGGGTGGCGATTCCGGCATGGTCGCTGCCTGGTACCCATAGGGTAGGGATGCCTTGCATGCGGTGGTAGCGGATCATCAAGTCTTCCATGCTGACGAACATGGCGTGGCCCAGGTGTAACTTACCAGTAACGTTGGGCGGCGGGATCGTCAACACATAGGGCTTCTTATTGGGATCATGCCCTGGTTCGTTGGGATCATTGATTGGCTTGAAGTAGCCGCTCTCTTCCCACTTCTTATAGATGCGTTCTTCGGTGTTTTTGAAATCGTAGGTTTTGGGTAGAGTTGTCATATTTTTCCTTCGATAAATTGACTTGAATTGTCATTGCGAGAGATACTAGACTATCCGATGATTGAGTATTCTGGCGTTGGATTCGATACACTCCAATCGTCGCTACTCAACCGACGCCAGACGTATCGAAATCAAGGATGCAATTGTCTTTTTCGCGATGACATCAAATTTTAAATTCTCCTCTCATCACGGTGACCGCTTGGCCACCGACTTTGACAGTCTTAATGTCCTCAGGGGGACCAACTACTTCAACGGTGGCCAGCCCCGGACGGTTCATCCAGTGGCCTTGTTCGGCCACAAAAACAGGCACTTTGATTAATCCGTGATGCCACAAAAAAGCCGCCATGCCGCCCGTGGCCGATCCAGTAAAGGGGTCTTCGGGAGTGTCCGGCGGCACACCGAAATGACGGGCGAAGGTTTGGCCAGCATCAGTTACGCCGCCCAGACAAAATAAGTGCGGGCTGAAGAAGTCGGATTGAGCACGATATTCTTCATAAGCACCAACATCTACCTGAATGCGCTGCAGCACCTCGTGATCCCGCACAGCGATCATCAGCTGAGGTGTGCCTGTGCTGACTGTCTGGATGGGCACGTTGGAAAGCGCGTCCACTGGTGATAACCCGAAGATGGGCATCACCTCTGCAGGATCGTGAGTCGCTAGAAACGCTGGTTTTTTCTGGGACATTACGATGCGCTCAACCTGACCCTCTCTTGAGAATATCTCGACATCGATGGGGCCAACTTGAAGTTCTAGCGTGATCGTTGTATGCTCGCTCTCCAACGATAATCGCCCGGTATCGATCAGTGCGAAGGTTGTGGCGATAGTAGGGTGTCCGGCCAGTGGAATCTCCTCAGCTGGGGTGAAGTAGCGCGCGCCGAATGTTGCCACATTGGACTGCCTGACAAAGGCGGTCTCGGAGAGATTCATCTCTTTTGCGATGGCTAGCATGGTGGCAGCGTCCATCTCGTCTGTGTCGAAGAGCACCGCGCAGGGATTGCCACCAAGAGGCTGGCTGGTGAAAGCGTCAACTTGAAGGATTTCGTAGGTAAGCATATTACTAATTCTCTCTGTGATCTCCGTGGCTCAGTGGTGGTAATTATTTTGAAGTAGGCTCAACAATCTGCCAGGTCTGGCCGCCGTTTACGGTTTTGACCAGAGCAATTTCATCCAGGTTGCGGGCCACAGCCCAGCCGTTGTGTGAGTCAACGAAGCTGAACTGTCCATCCCAATTGACCGTCTTCACCGGGGCCCAATTTAATCCGCCATCGCTGGTCTTGTAATATTCTCGCCCAAAAGCCAAACCTTGATCTTTGTCCAGGAAGAACAAACTATCGACAGGGGAGGGTAGTAATGTGTGTTGCCAGGTAACCCCCAGATCTTGGGTAGTATAGATGTAGCTGAACGACCACACATCATAGGAACTGGCCTCTTCTCCATACAGACGACATTTTACAATCATGGCTGCGCTCTCTTTGTCGGTAAATACTAAGCTCGAGGTGAGGCAGCGGCTGAACTCGGTGAACCAATCGTGTTCTGGGGGGGCAGGTAGGAACACATCTTCCCAGGTATGTCCGCCATCGCTGGTCGCCTCGTAGAACGCGCCAGCCATTACCCCAAGGTTATCTTTGGTAACCCAGCCAAGTTCGACGTTCAGAAATTCCAATCCAGAGTTGTGTAAGCTCTGCAGCCCAACGCCGTAAGGGTCCGTGATGCGTTCCCAAGTTGCACCACCATCTTCCGTGGCAAAGAGATAGCTGTAATCGTGGCTCATCCCCGCGTCGACATGTACTAGCAACCAACCCCGTTTATCATCGACAAAAGTAAAAGCTTCTGGTACAAAGAAAGCTTCCAAGCCCATTACAGGTAAGGCGCTGCTGGGGTTCCAGGTCATCCCGCCATCCTGAGTGAACCAGACATATTGGTCACCAATCGGGGGTGGGCCACCCTCGAGCGTGTAGATCGCCCAGGCAAAACGCTCATCGGCAAAATATGCCCAGGCGGTTTTTGTGTTTGTTGGATCTTGGGATGCAGGCTCAGGCGGGGTGCGGTCGCTCCAGGTTTGCCCGCCATCTTCGGTGTATAGAATATGATCATTGCCTCCTAAATAGCCCTGATGCCCGATGCCCCAGCCCTTTGTCTCGTCTAGCATGTGGATCAAAGTGATGATGATCTCTTCCCCAGGTTTCAGTGCTGCCAATTTGGGCCCGGTTGGAATTTGGGCAGGTACAGGCGTAGGACTGGGAGGTGGTTCCTGATCTGTTGGGGTTTCAGATGGACTGCTCTTCGCGATGGGGATTGATCCCGAGTTCAACATAGGACGATCAACTTGGGGGGACGCGAGACTATTCCCCCGGGGGAGGGTACAGCTCCCAAAGAGTGCGATGGAAATTAATATGTAAGGAATTATCCGACGCATAATGTTGATCTCCTTTCGATCAGATTCCAGAAACAAAAAAAATCCTATCATCCCAGAGGACGAAAGGATTTGACTTCCGCGGTACCACCTCAATTCACCAATAATACTGGTGCTCTCACTGCGCTTGACTTACCCAAAGGTGCATCAAGGCTTCGCTGTAACGGGCTCACCCGTGCAGGTCTACTATCCTGTTTGCAGGAGTTCTTCTGCATTGCATCCAGGCGACTTTCAGCGAGGGGTATCTGAGGGCGGCTTTCAGCCTGCGACCAACCCATCTCTAACAGCTCCTTGCTCACTTACTCCTCCTGGACGGGGAGTATTCAATTGTTGCCTGGCATTATACACATTTAAAAGTTGCCCGTCAAGCATACATTGTGAAATATGTCACATTTCTTGACGAAGCACATTGGTTTGTGCTATCCTTCGTTGATTCAAAAATCAGAGGTTGGTTATGATACAACGTGAGCGAGTTTCGGACAATGTATTTGTGTTTCAAAGTGAGATTTATGCCCAGGTGAATTCGGGTGTGGTTGTGGGTTCAGATTGGGCTGTTGCCATCGATACATTGTCATTTCCGGAAGAAACCTTAGAGATCAGAGATTTTGTAGAGCAGGAATTGCAGGTACCCATACGGTATGTGATCAACACCCATTATCACGCAGATCATGCCTGGGGGAGTTGTTATTTCCCGGGGGCAATAGTGATTTCGCACCAGCGATGCCGCAATTTGCTAGAGCAGCGCGGGATACCCTCTTTGAATGAGGCCCGCCGACAAAACTCGAGTTTCCAGAAGTCAAAGATCATTTTGCCTCACATGACTTTCAGTGAGGGCGAGCTGAGCCTAAAGGTTGATAAGAAAACGTTAACGATGATCCCCCTTCCTGGCCACAGTCGCGATGGGATTGGTGTGCTAAATGTGGAGGACCGCATTTTGTTTTCCGGTGATGTGTTTATGCCGATACCCTATCTGGTGGATGGGAACATCGATGAAATGATCAATTCCTATAAATATATCCGCAAAATGGGCTTAGAGAATATCGTACAGGGTCATGGTGAGGTTATCTTGCGAGGAGAGGTCGAGGATACAGTTGATAACCATTTGGCATATCTCTCCAGCATCCGTAAGGCTGTCCGGCAAGCAGGTCGGCGAAAATACCCTGCCGATTTATTGGAGACTATCGATGTCGAATCTTGTGGAAAAAGCCGTGTGATCTTAGGGGGATTGGCCGAAGACCTTCACCAGAGGAACTTGTTTGCTCTCCACGAGCAATTTTTTGGAGAACCACCAGCATTCTCTTCTACGGAAGAGTGGTAACGTTTATTCGCGGAATTATTGATCGTAAAAGAGGGTTCCAAGCGTGTTTTAACGCTTGGAACCCTCTTTTTTGACGTTCTCTCAGTTGGCGACCCCAATTTTTTATTGCAATGAAGTCACCTGATTTGGCGAATTTTTGCTTTCGCGCTGGGCGTTCACGCGTTTGGCACGCCAGCCAACCACGCGTTCGGTGCCGCCGAGCAGGCGTTTGAGATTTGGGCGCAGGGACCAAATGATCAAGATTTCAGCCAGCAGGCAGTATACCAAATATTGCCATGGCGAGAGATCCAGATAAGCCCGGATCCCAAAGACGATGGCAGCGATTACGGGAATGCTTAAGGTTGCCACAGAGGCAAACCCAATCCCAAAGAGGATCAGTGCCCCCACTGGTACCAGGATAAATATCAAGGGGGGCCAATAAGCAACGGCGCCACCCAGAGCAGGGGCGCCTCCTGCGCCACCTCGCCAGCGGATGCGTCCTGATTCATCGCGCCTGATCAAATAGATGGAATAGTTGTGTCCGATGATATTGATCGCGGGAGCGAACACCTCCAGCCAAACTGCTCCAGGTGTCAGGGTTTTGGCGAGCCAAACAGCAATTATGCCCTTGGCAATATCAAGAAAGCTTGTCAATAACCCTATCCAAAAACCTGCTGCGCGCATGGCATTAGTTCCACCAGTACGTCCGCTTTGAATATGGCGCACATCTTCTCCGGTAGCCAGCTTTACAGTGATCAGCCCCATAGGTATGGAACCGACTAGGTAAGCCAGTAATAATACTGCAATTGCATTCCAGACTTGCATGCAAATTCCTCCAGTGGATATGGGCGATCCAGAAATCACCCAGGGTTGATTTTGTGCTACTGATAACCCAAAATGAAGTCTAGGGTTGCTGCGGTGTTTTCGGAAGTATTCTATGCAGAGTAGAGAGATACTCAGGCCTGCAGGAGTATTTAGAGTACCAGCAAGGCAACACCCCAGGTCAAGACAAGTACGATAATTGGTTCCAAGATCAACTCATGCCAGGCCTTCTCATTGAAAATTCCTGAGGCTAGATTGATCAATGCGTAAGTCAACCCCACGAGCGCAAAGGCAAATGTCGCCGGGGAAATGGGCAGGTAGTATATCGCGGCCGTGATCTGACCGGTGACCAGCATGATGATGATACTTGGTATAAATGACCACTCACCTGCTAATTGCAAATGGAGAACTCGTAAAGACACCAGCCCAGTTGCTATCACGATTGTGGGCACGATAATGAATAATCGCATCCCGCTTGAACGTACGATGAACACCAAGGAAAAGAACAGCGCATAAGCTACTGCTGATAAAGCCATTGAGGCAGGCAACCGACGCAGATCGTTCGGGTCAACTGTAATGTATTCTGCGATGACAACCAGGATCAAGACACCGGTGCCGATGGCAAATCCTGCCCACCAAACAATTCCCAAGGGCTGGCGGATGAGAGCAACCCCAATCGCCCAGGCCGTCAAAGTTGGCAGCAGCCAATGTTGGATTGTGTATCTCCCCTGGAGGGCTGGGTGTTCCCGCAGTAGCCAATCGACACCTGAACTGGAGATCCCAATTACGAAGATTCCCACAATGGTATTGATGTTGAGGTCGAAACTTAGATAGGCGCCGGGAAAGGGGATGAAGTATTCGCGCGCCGGGAACTGAAGGAAGCGCGCCAATATATATATCAACAAAATGGTCGCTGCTAGGATCGAAATGCGATCTAATTTTGGAAGATGCTTGGATTGGGCCACGCTGTGCATTGTACCCTCTCTGAGGCATTGCCGCAATCAGGCACAACGTGTTTGCAGTCATCGAAGAAGATTACAGGTGTCATGGCTCTATGGGAACCCACAGCGATTCCTAACCGTGCCGATCTAAAGTATGCTAGACTCTAGGAATATGGTGAAATTATCAGGGAAATCGCTAGGTCAGTGGGGTGAGTCAATTGCTGCTGATTATCTAAAGAAGCGAGGATATTCGATCATTGAACGAAACACCCGCACAGCGTATGGTGAGATCGATCTTATCGCGCGTTTGGGCAATTCAACCGTTTTCGTAGAGGTCAAGACGCGCGCGAGCACCCAATTTGGATATCCAGAAGAAGCGATCACGGCGCGTAAATCGAAACACTTGATCGAATCCTCCCAGGCGTACCTCATGGAGCATCCAGAACTAGATGGAGATTGGCGCATCGATGTGATCGCGATTCAGCGATTGGATCCTTCAGAAGACCCTGAAATCGAACATTTTGAAAATGCTGTCAACTGAGATCACATTTCCACTAATCATTATCCTGGGTCCAACAGCGGTTGGAAAAACGGAAGCATCCCTGCAACTGGCTGAGCGTCTGGACGGGGAGATCATTTCTGCGGATTCGCGCTTGCTATATCGCGGTATGGATATTGGGACGGCCAAACCTTCGCTGGAAGAGCGCCAACGCGTTCCGCATCATCTGATCGATGTGGCCAGCCCGGACAAGGTTTGGAGCCTGGCAATGTACTTAGAGGCAGTAAAAAGCGCTATGAGGGATATTCATGAGCGCGGGCGTTTGCCATTCATGGTGGGTGGCACAGGTCAGTATATGCGAGCTGTGGTTGAAGGGTGGCAGATCCCTGAAGTGCAGCCGGATCCACGTTTGCGGACGGTCTTGGAAGCCTGGGCGAAGGAGATCGGCCCTGAAGTGCTGTACCAGCGTTTGGTGAGCATAGACCCCGAGGCTGCGTCACGCATCGAGCCGCAAAATTTGCGCAGGACGGTGCGGGCTTTGGAAGTGGTATTATCCACAGGGGAATTATTCTCAACCCAAAGGGAGGTTGAAAAACCCCCATATGATGTATTGATGCTGGGGTTGACGCGTCCCCGCGAAGAACTGTACGAGCGCATCGATGCGCGTATCCAGAAAATGTTCGCTGAGGGCCTGGTAGAAGAAGCACGAATTCTGCTTGAACGAGGTTATTCGCCCGACCTACCGCCACTCTCTGCCATCGGCTATCGACAGGTGATCCAATATTTAAATGGGGAAATCTCCATGGATGAAGTCGTCGTGCAAATGAAGCGCATTACGCGGCGTTTCGTTCGCCATCAGGCCAACTGGTTCAAGGAAGATGACCCAAGTATCGAGTGGTTCCAAGTTGGAACTGGTTCCATAGATGAAATGGAGGCGAAAATTCGCAATTTTCTCCGAAAATAATTTGACATTCTCCCTAGAAGTAATCTATACTATTGCTAGGAAAACCCAGATACCTAAGGAGTGAAACATGAGCGACCGACCCTGGCTAGAGCGGTACGATGAGGGGGTGCCGCAGACGATTGATTACCCCGAAGTTCCCTTGTTTTATTTCCT
>CAYWIC010000166.1:0-11067 GCA_964458115.1 uncultured Anaerolineales bacterium
AACTTTTGCTGTTTTGAGGAGGGTCTAGCACCCTTTTTGCAGTAGAGTCATAGGTAGAAATAAGAATGCAAGCAATCGTTTTCTTCAAAAGAAGAAAACCAGCTCAAATTAATGTATCGATAAGTGGTAGCCTATTTTGAGTAAATTCAAAGAAAATAGTTTTTCACGATCAGGGCAGGGCGCAATACGCCCTGCTTTTTTTTGTTTGTATGATCTTCGCCAATATATTTGAAACCAAATTTTAAGGAGAACACTATGAATACCAAATCGAGAAATGTTTTCAAGTTCAACCAATGGACGATCAGGAAGAGAGTTTTTGTGATCGTGTTTCTAATCGTCATCCTAACAGTGACCGCAGCGACGGGGTTCAATATTGTTACGACAGCCAACAATATGACCCGAGCCGCCGGCGAGGAAATGGCCGCCTATGCCGGCGAAGCCATTCAACAT
Source organism: uncultured Anaerolineales bacterium (assembly GCA_964458115.1). GTDB lineage: Bacteria > Chloroflexota > Anaerolineae > Anaerolineales > UBA11858 > NIOZ-UU35. Next base: position 451 of record CAYWIC010000166.1, read on the forward strand.
TCGGGAGATATCGTCCTTGGCAGTGTCAAATCCCTCGAAGCGCTGGCAATCTCACCGATCCTTGTGCAGGCTGTCGAGCAGGCCAACCTGGCTTATCTAGAAGTCGATCAAGGGCAGCTCGATGATGAAATTGCCTCCCTGGACCAGGCCTGGAAAGACGAGGATGCCAGCGTAGAGAGGTTAGTAAAACAAATTGCGCAGAATGATGTCAGTGCTTATTTGCGCAACTTCATGGCGACATTTCCTGAAGAAGTCGAGGTATTTGCCACTGACATCCAAGGTTTGAATGTAGCCATGACCGAGCGCACCGGCGACTATTTGCAAGCCGACGAGGGCTGGTGGCAGGGTGCATATCAGGATGGTGAAGGGGGAACCTATGTTAGCGAAGTCGACTATGACGAGAGTGCCAACGCCTGGGCGATTGATATTGGTGTTCCCATCCGCGATGCTGCTGGTGATGTTATCGGCATTCTCCGGGGGACAGTGGATATATCGGTTGTGTTTGGGGCCCTCTCGAAGATCGAATTTGGCCAGACCGGATATGCCGCCCTATTCGACAAACAAGGCAAGATACTGTACGCTCAAAACAACGATCTGCTTATGGAACAAGCCCCAGAGGCATTGTTTGCGTTTGTCAATGGCGAGGAATCCTGGAACAAGGCATTGAGCGACCTCGATGGGAATCCCGCTGTGGTCGCCTCCTCCCCCCTGGAAGGGGAACTCGGGAACTCCTTGGGCTGGGTGCTTCTGCTCGAGCAGGATCTGCGAGAAGTCTATGCGCCCATGCAACAAACTTTAGTCAATAGCTTGTTGATTGATGCCCTGATACTGGCAGTTATGCTGGTAATGGGTTTCTTATTTGCTCGCAGTTTATCCAGGCCGATCAAGATCATGGCTGGTTCAGTGGCTAATATCGGCCTGCGGGGTGATCTCAATCGTGAAACGCCCGAAGAAGTCAAGAAAGCGATCATGAACCAGGGCGGCGAGATTGGCGAAATGGGATTGGGTCTAAGGGAAATGGAGATCTATTTGCAGCATGCGGCGGAAGCGGCAACAACCGTTGCACAAGGTGATCTCACGGTGCAATTCAGACCCCTCTCTGAGGATGATGAACTGGGCAGCGCAATCAATCGGATGATCGAAAGCCTAAGAATAATGATTACAGAGGTTCAGGAGAATGCCAACAGCGTTGGCCTGGCTTCCAATCAGCTTTCAGCAGCCGCAGAACAGGCCGGGGCAGCCACCAACCAGATCACTTCCACCATCCAGCAGGTCGCCCAGGGCACTTCGCAGCAGACCAATTCGATCAATGAGACAGCCAGCTCCGTCGACCAGATGGCGCGCGCCATCGAAGGGGTGGCCAAAGGCGCCCAGGAACAGGCCGCGGCTGTTGCAGAGTCATCCCAGGTCACCGCGCAGATGTCTGCTACCATCCAGCAGGTGGCTGCCAACGCCCAGGCCGGCGCCAAGGGAGCCAATGACGCTGCTCAGACCGCCAAATCCGGGGCAGTGATCGTCGAGAAGAATCTGGAGGGCATGAGCCTGATCAAGGAAAAAGTTGGTCTCTCGGCGCAGAAGGTCGAAGAGATGGGGGTGCGCTCCGACCAGATCGGGATGATCGTGGAGACCATTGACGATATCGCCTCGCAAACCAACCTGCTGGCGCTGAATGCGGCTATCGAGGCCGCCCGAGCTGGAGAGCATGGCAAAGGATTTGCAGTAGTGGCCGACGAGGTTCGCAAGCTGGCAGAACGCACTGCCACAGCGACCAAGGAGATATCGGAGTTGATCGAAGAGGTGCAAGCCACGGTCACTGAGGCAGTAGGGGCAATGGATGAGAGTGCTGATGAAGTCGAGCGCGGTGTCAGCCAGGCAGGAGAGGCTGGCAAGGCCTTGGAGAGCATCCTGGAAGCAGTGGAGCAGGTCAACCAGCAGGTCGAGGAAATCACAGCTGCAGCGGAAGAGATGGAAGCTTCTTCCAATGAGCTGGTCGGGTCCATGGACTCGGTCTCGGCGATCGTGGAAGAGAACACCGCCTCCACAGAAGAGATGAGTGCCGGTTCGACACAGGTGACCCAGGCCATCGAGAACATCGCCAGTATCAGCGAGGAGAACAGTGCCGCTACGGAAGAAGTCAGCGCATCTACCGAAGAGATGAGCGCCCAGGTCGAGGAAGTTTCGGCTTCATCAGCTGCCCTGACCGAAATGGCGCAAGCCTTGTTGGATATCGTGGCCCGATTCAAGCTCGATATGGGAGATTTAGAAGATGTCAATGAAGAACCAGAATCTGAAGCTTCTGTCTCCGGAGGAAATGGAAAAGCCGAAATCAGCGAAGAATTCGTCGTCGATATGTAACAGCCAGGACTTGAATTATCAATTCAGATACTCACTTGGGGAGGGGGTACCTCCTCCCCAAAATCTAGAGGAGTTTTACTCGTGACTAAACAATTTGTGATCTATCAGCTAGCTGGAGAACAATTTGGGGTAGATATCGCTGCCGTGGAGAGCATAATCAAAATGCAAGAAATTGCTGCAGTGCCTCAAGCGCCTGAATTTGTGGAGGGCGTGACCAATTTGCGCGGTGAAGTGCTACCAGTGATTGACTTGCGCAAACGCTTCGAGATCCCCGCTGCGGATGATTCTGAAGAAGAGCGCATCGTTGTTGTAGAAATCGATGGACAGAACGTGGGAATGATCGTCGATGCCGTAACCGAAGTGTTGACCTTAGATGAAGATGCCATCGAAGCGCCCTCAGCCTTAGTGATTGGCAGCAGCGTCGATTTCATAACCGGCATCGCCAAAGTCGATGATCAGTTGGTCACGATAATCGATCTGAGGATGGTATTGCTCTCGGATGAGGCGCTCGAGCTGACGGCAATAGCGTAAATGCATGCTGGCCAACAAAGGCCTGTCCATGCAAAGCATGATTGCCCGATATTGTTCTAAAAAAATTACTTTGTGTACGTTATGTTTCCTTCCTTGAATATAGGTAATGATTGTGTCCCCAGGAATCTCTACCCTAATCAGCTTGGCAAAGCCACGCGCCTTACATTGGCTGATCATAGAAAAGAAATGGCGCTCTTGGAACCGCCATGGAAGGTGTTAGAGCACCATGGGAATTCCAAGAGACCCGGAAAACAATACCAGAGATTCGAAAATATATTTCCAGACCGCTTTTTCGAAGACCACTGATTCTCACGGACTACGTGGAAGACCACAACAAAAAGGAGAATTTTGTGAATACCACAAGATTCCAAATTAAATCGATCCAGTTCAAAATCACGCTATGGTCGGGTATCTGCTAATTTCTATTAGCAGCAATTCTGGCAGGTTATGCCGGGGCGACATCGCGCCTCCAGGGCATCCAGCTAGCCAATGAAAAAGCTGTTGCAATGGCGGAATCTGAAGCTGTGATGATAATGACCGAAATCAAAGAATTGGAAGCAGCCTTGCGCGAGCAGGCTATCCGCGATCCGCTAACAGGTTTGTTCAACCGCCGCTAAACAGATGAAGTTCTCCAACAGGAACTTGCCAGAGCCTTGAGAAAGGAGCAGCCGCTCAGCGTTGTAATCCTTGACATGGATAATCTGAAAGAGATCAACGATATCTACGGACATGTGACGGGCGGAGACAAGTCACTGCGTGTATTGGCGGATTACCTCAAGAGGATGTGCCGCGCCGAGGATACGCTCTGCCGTTTTGGTGGTGATGAATTTCTGATCATCTTGCACAACACAGCCGCGCAGGTGGCTTATGAGCGTACCATGCAAATGAAAGAAGCTACCAGCAAAACAAAGATCACTGCTGACGGCGGGGAATTCGGAATTAAGTTTTCCGGTGGGATGGCTGCATTCCCGATCCATGGTGCCACCAACGCTGAAATCATCATCCGGGCTGACGAAGCGCTCTATAAAGCAAAGCAACTTGGACGTGACCGGGTGGTGGTGTATCAGCCGGGTTAGTGCAATAATTCCCTTCGTGACTGCAATAAGTCATAAATAAATATTCTGAAATTTTTCGCAGATTCACGAGACTTTTAACAATTGATTCGAATGGAATTCGCCCAACCTCACTATTTCCATTCACCTGATTGAATTGGGGAAGGTGCGCCAAAGGCGTGCATAGCAATGGGCGGGGGTTTCAATCTCCAATTTATCCTTTCTTAATATTTCTTTTAGTGAGGGTTTATTGAAGGTGATCTAGACAAGTGTAATAATTGTGATCAAGTGAAAGCAATAATTTGAATCGTCGTGACTAAGGGAATGTTTGTAAATAGCTGGACAGATTTAGTAATACTCTACTTTGAAAAAATGCCCTCCTCGCCAGATCGAGGAGAGGTTGTATTTAATAGTCTCTGAAATCGTAGAGATATCAACAAACTTGCAAAGTGGAGAATCGAATATCAAGTAAGATGTGAGGTTAACTATGTTCAAGAATTTGAAACTGAGAGTCAAGATGCTGGCTGTATTCGGATTTCTGGCCCTCATCACTATTGGCGCTGGTGTGACCGGAATCGTGATGACCAACTCGGTCGGCAATTCTGGCGTAGAAGTCGGCGCTCACCTTGCCCCCCTGGGGGATGCGACTATGGAGATCAAGCTGACTGCCACTACGGCTCACTTGATCTTCGAAGAGATCATGGCCGGAGATGCTTCGGAAGATGTCGAGGTTGTTTGGACATTGCTGAACGAGACCCTGTGGTATTGCGATGCCATTCTTCAGGGCGGCAGCAACGACAAAGGTACTTTTGTAGCCTCGAAGGACCCGCTGGTGTTGGAAAAGGTAGCTCAAGTGCGTGAGAGCGTTGATCTGCTCATCGAGAGCGCCCAGACTCGTTACGATACACGGGTGCGCGCCGCCGGGATTGGCAGCGAGGCCGACCAGCTCTTTGACGAGTCTTACGAAGCTCTGCTTACCAGTCTTGACGCGTTCGTTGATGAGTATGCAGGTGATGAATCCTACAAAGCTATGCTCACCAGTCTTGACACGTTTGTTGACGAGTATGCAGGTGATGAATCCTTTGTGCTCGTTTTAGAGGAAGTCGGAGAGGCAAAGTTCGCCCTGGCCGACTCCCACTTATTCTTTGAAGAGTTGCTCTCCGGTGACGAATCGGTGCAATATGAGGATGTTAAAGCTGGTTTTGAAGAAGCCAAGTTACACATTACCCATCTCGGAGAGGAATTTGGTAGTACAAAAATCACCCAATTGCTTGCAGATTTGGATACCCTCATGGCTGCAGCCGATGAAAGCTATGCTAGTAGCAGCACCCAATCGGCTGCAGGCAGTGATGTGGATGCCGCATTCGACGCCGAATTCGAGCATTTCATTGCCCTGGCTGATGAGGCCGAAATGTTGATCCACCATGATATGGATGTTGGGCTTACAAATCTGGAACAGGGCTTGCAAACATCGTTGACCATCATGGTTGTCATATCCGTCGTATCGCTTGTCTTAGCCCTTAGTATTGGCTTTTTATTCTCCGGCAATATCGCCCGGCCTGTCCAGGCAGTTGCCGATATTGCTCAACAGATCGCTGATGTAGATCTGCGAAACCTGCAGCAGGAGATGGATTTTCTGGCCCAAGGCGACCTGACCCGCAGCCTAAAGATCTCTGCTGAAGGTGCCGAAGTAAATTCAGGCGACGAGATCGGCCAGATGGCTTCTGCTTTTAATAATATGATCGAGCGCTTGCAGGCCACTGGGGTTGCCTTTGGTGAAATGACTGCCAATCTGCGAGAACTGGTCGACCAGGTGACGGATACCGCTAACAGCGTTGGCGTGGCTTCCACCCAGCTCTCAGCTGCAGCCGAGCAAGCTGGCTCTGCTACAGGGCAGATCACCGCCACCATCCAGCAAGTAGCCCAGGGTACAGCGCAACAATCCAATTCGGTCAATGAGACCGCCAATTCCATCGACCAGATGGCCCGCGCCTTCGAAGGTGTCGCGAAGGGCGCTCAGGAGCAGGCCGCGGCCGTTGCACAATCATCCCAGGTCACTGCCCAGATGTCAACGGCAATCCAACAGGTAGCGGCCAATGCCCAGGCTGGCGCCAAGGGTTCCAATAATGCTGCCGAGACCGCCAAATCAGGTGCAAGCATCGTAGAAAGCAATCTCGAGGGTATGCAGTCGATCAAGGAAAAGGTGGGGCTTTCGTCGCAGAAGGTCGAAGAGATGGGCAATCGTTCCGACCAGATCGGCATGATCGTGGAGACCATCGACGATATCGCTTCCCAGACCAACCTGCTGGCGCTGAATGCGGCCATAGAAGCCGCCCGCGCTGGAGAGCACGGCAAGGGATTCGCTGTGGTGGCCGATGAAGTCCGCAAGCTGGCAGAACGCACTGCTTCGGCGACCAAGGAGATATCCAAGTTGATCGAAGAAGTACAGGCCTCCGTCTCAGAGGCGGTCAACGCTATGGATGAGAGCACCGGCGAAGTCGTGCGCGGTGTATCCAAGGCCGGCGAGGCCGGGCAAGCCTTGCAGGGCATTCTCAGCGCCGTGGAAGAAGTCAACCAGCAAGTCGAGGAGATTTCTGCCGCTGCCGAAGAGATGGAAGCATCCTCCAACGAGCTGGTGGGGGCCATGGACTCGGTCTCGGCAATTGTGGAAGAGAACACTGCCGCAACTAAAGAGATGACAGCTGGCTCGACACAGGTGACCCAGGCCATCGAGAACATCGCCAGCATCTCAGAAGAAAACAGCGCTGCGACAGAAGAAGTCAGCGCCTCGACGGAAGAGATGAGCGCTCAAGTCGAAGAAGTCACCGCATCGGCAGCATCACTGGCCGAGATGGCAGCCGATCTCCAGGCGATTGTCAATAATTTCAAATTGACAGAAAACGATAATCTCGAAGAAAGGATCGAGATTTTCAAGCAAGCCCATATCCGTTGGGTTACCCAACTCGAAAAGATGTTAGCTGGCACGATCAGCATCGATGAAAGCCAGGTCGACACTCATGAAAATTGCATCTTGGGTAAATGGTACTCCGGACGAGGAAAGATAGATCTGGGAGACCTGCCGGAATTCGTGGCGATCCAGGAGCCGCATAGGAAACTACATGAAATGGTCGTAAATGTGGTGACTGCTTACAATCAAGGTAATCGCCAATCGGCGGAGAGAGGCACCAGAGAAGTGGAACATCTCTCTCATCAAGTCATCGAGCTACTCGATCGGCTAGAGATCATCTCTTCTAACGGGAACGCATCTGCAACCAGCAAGTCAACAGATGTGCAGCCTGAAAGGGTACCGGTTCTAGTTGGATGCAATGGTAGATAAGTGCCTTTTACAGAAATCGCGCTGATACCCAATTCTTGAACTGCAAACAGAGGCAAAAACACAATGACCAAAGTCATCGTCATCTGGGACTGCAGCTTGGATAGTTACTACGAACAAACCATGGATTACCTGCAAGCCAAATACCATACTAATCCTTCTGATTTATGCGTTTTGAACATACCACCAGAAACCGAAAGTTCGATGGACTATTACGAAAAACTTGCTCGAAATATTACAAATGAGGCTGGGATCGATGGCAGATCTCCACCTGGAAAGCTTGTCATATAAATGAGACGCCGCCTCAACCCATAGGTTTGATGGGAAAAAGTTTCTACTCAGACAGACAGGGAATCCCCCGTTCTTTGGCTGAGTAGTTATGGAAAAAATATTTTCAAGAAGAATATGTCCTGGTCAGCATCACTTTGAACAGGTGTCATCGCGAGCGAAGCAATCCCCCCTTAGTAAAGAGAAGATTGCCTCACCTCCTGCCGGGTTTGCATTGACAAGCTGTTCAAGATGTTGTTGATTACTACGGTTTTGTGGAGAAACATGAATTCCTTAGAATGATAAATATTGTTTTCAAGTTCTATTCAAGGTGCGTTCGGCAAAAGCGGGCGCGGAGAAGTGCACCTGATGATCGTCCTGTGTAAACGCTTCGAATTGCCACATCCCGAGGATTACTTTTGAGGAGCTTATCATCTCGGGGTAAGAAATCAAACTCTTCAGTGTTGCTTATGGAGGTGTAAGGTTGGATATAGGTACTGTGTTTCGGAATAGTCTGTTGATGTTCGGACTGCTTATCGTTGCAGCGGGGATGGTATTGCTGGTTGTTCGATTACTTACCGGTCGTGGCATTATCCTCAAGCTGGGGGGGATGGCTCTGGCAGCCATAGTTATTGACGCAGAGCTTGGGTTCGTGTTAGGGCAAATTGGCCTTTCGCTTGCATCAATAGTTATCTTATATGCTATTGGGATCGTTACCACGATAGGTTTATTGTATGCCATGTTCCGTGTGATAGTCCAGCCTATTCAGGCTCTTATTTCAATAACCCAACAAATTGCCCATGGCGATTTGAGCGAGATTACTAGTCATGACAGCAATGACGAAATCGGTCAATTGGCTTCTGTTTTGGGCGAGGCTATAACCTATCAAAAAGACATGGCTTCTATCGCCAGGAAAATCGCTAGTGGCGATTTGACGGTTGATGTCGTACCTAAATCGAAAAAAGATCGCCTGGGCAACGAGTTCAGCCAGATGAAGGTCAATCTATGTCAATTGATTGGCCAGGTAGCTACGAGTGCCAACAGCGTTGGCGAGGCCTCCAACCAGCTATCGGCAGCCGCAGAACAGGCCGGAACCGCCACCAACCAGATCACTTCCACCATCCAGCAGGTCGCCCAGGGCACTTCGCAGCAGACCAATTCGATCAATGAGACAGCCAGCTCCGTCGACCAGATGGCGCGCGCCATCGAAGGGGTGGCCAAAGGCGCCCAGGAACAGGCCGCGGCTGTTGCAGAGTCATCCCAGGTCACCGCGCAGATGTCTGCTACCATCCAGCAGGTGGCTGCCAACGCCCAGGCCGGCGCCAAGGGAGCCAATGACGCTGCTCAGACCGCCAAATCCGGGGCAGTGATCGTCGAGAAGAATCTGGAGGGCATGAGCCTGATCAAGGAAAAAGTTGGTCTCTCGGCGCAGAAGGTCGAAGAGATGGGGGTGCGCTCCGACCAGATCGGGATGATCGTGGAGACCATTGACGATATCGCCTCGCAAACCAACCTGCTGGCGCTGAATGCGGCTATCGAGGCCGCCCGAGCTGGAGAGCATGGCAAAGGATTTGCAGTAGTGGCCGACGAGGTTCGCAAGCTGGCAGAACGCACTGCCACAGCGACCAAGGAGATATCGGAGTTGATCGAAGAGGTGCAAGCCACGGTCACTGAGGCAGTAGGGGCAATGGATGAGAGTGCTGATGAAGTCGAGCGCGGTGTCAGCCAGGCAGGAGAGGCTGGCAAGGCCTTGGAGAGCATCCTGGAAGCAGTGGAGCAGGTCAACCAGCAGGTCGAGGAAATCACAGCTGCAGCGGAAGAGATGGAAGCTTCTTCCAATGAGCTGGTCGGGTCCATGGACTCGGTCTCGGCGATCGTGGAAGAGAACACCGCCTCCACAGAAGAGATGAGTGCCGGTTCGACACAGGTGACCCAGGCCATCGAGAACATCGCCAGTATCAGCGAGGAGAACAGCGCTGCTACGGAAGAAGTCAGCGCCTCCACGGAAGAGATGAGCGCCCAGGTCGAGGAAGTTTCGGCTTCATCAGCCGCCTTGGCTGAAATGGCCCAGGCCTTGTTGGATATCGTGGCCCGATTCAATCTCGATATCGGAGATTTGGAAGATGTTCATGGTGAACCAGAATCTGAAGCTTCTGTCTCCGGAGGAAATGGAAAAGCCGAAATTAGCGAAGAATTCGTCGTCGATTTGTAACAGCCAGGATTTGAATTATCAATTCAGACACTCACTTGGGGAGGGGGAACCTCCTCCCCAAAATCTAGAGGAGTTTTACTCGTGACTAAACAATTTGTGATCTATCAGCTAGCTGGAGAACAATTTGGGGTAGATATCGCTGCCGTGGAGAGCATAATCAAAATGCAAGAAATTGCTGCAGTGCCTCAAGCGCCTGAATTTGTGGAGGGCGTGACCAATTTGCGCGGTGAAGTGCTACCAGTGATTGACTTGCGCAAACGCTTCGAGATCCCCGCTGCGGATGATTCTGAAGAAGAGCGCATCGTTGTTGTAGAAATCGATGGACAGAACGTGGGAATGATCGTCGATGCAGTAACCGAAGTGTTGACGTTAGATGAAGATGCCATCGAAGCGCCCTCAGCCTTGGTGATTGGCAGCAGCGTCGATTTCATAACCGGCATCGCCAAAGTCGAGGAGCAGTTGGTCACGATAATCGATCTGAGGATGGTATTGCTCTCGGATGAGACGCTCGAACTGGCAGCGATAGCGTAGTTGCAGAAAAGGTTGGTCTCTCGGTGCAGAGAGTCGAGGAGATGGTGCACGCACTGGCCAGATCGGAATGATCGTAGAAACCATTGCTGATATTGCATCTCAAACCAATCTGCGGGATTGAATGCAGCCATCTAAGCTGCCCGCGCTGACGAGCATGACAGTGGCTTTGCGGCGGGAACGGATGGAGTTCGTAAGCTAGCTGAGAGCACTGTTTTGGCAACCAGCAGTTGGAACTATCAATAATGCTGTCAGCATTTAGGAATTGGTGAAATAAACTTCGGGTCTCTGGGAAACGCCGTGGGACTATCCAGATGTAGGGGTGCGGAGCACCCCAC
>CAYWIC010000167.1:0-10986 GCA_964458115.1 uncultured Anaerolineales bacterium
TAAGAATAACCGGTGGGCTCATTTTTATAGACGTTTCCTTATAGTGCAATTTAAGGATGTTGCTCACCTCTATGGCTTACTTATCGTCGCGTTGATTTCATTGTCACCCTGAGGCGTAGCTGAAGGGTCTAGCGAAGCGGAGGGAGCGGAGGGAGAGATGCTTCACTCGCCTACGGCGGTTCAGCATGACAATATTTATGAACTTAAAGAAAGCCGTGGCTTAGCCTCTGGCTGCTTCGAATGAAGATCATCATCTGGCGTAACCCCTCAGAGAATGTTATAAATGGCGGCCTACACCACAAACAAGGAGAAGCCTTCGAAATGTCTCAAAACACCTATGCCGTGCTGGGCTCGGGACGCCAGGGCACCGCGGCTGCCTATGATCTGGGGATATTTGGTGATGCACAGCGTATCATCATGGCAGATATCGACGCAGAAACCGCTGAGAATGCCGCCCAGCGCATCAACCGCCAGCTGGGAAGGGATATCGCCGTGGGGATGCTGCTCGATGTCAGCGATAAGGGCGCTTTAGGCCATGCGCTCCAGGGTGTGGATGTCACCCTCAGCGCGGTGCCCTACTACTTCAACCTGGAGATCACCAAAGCCTGCCTCGAAGCCGGTTCCAGCTTGTGTGATATGGGCGGGCACACGGGCGTGGTCCGAAAACAGTTGGCCCTGGACGCCGAAGCCAAAGTTGCCGGGATCAGCATCGTGCCTGACTGTGGCATGGGCCCGGGCTTGAATATCACCATGGCTGCCTTCGCCCAGGAATTGCTCGACGAAGCCCACAGCGTGCACATCTTCGATGGCGGTCTGCCTCAGAACCCCACCCCACCCTGGAATTACCAGGCCACCTTCCACATCAACGGTCTTACCAATGAGATGGACGGACAGGCTACTTTCCTGCGCGATGGCAAGCTCGTTCCTGTCGATACGCTTACAGAACCAGAATTCATCGAATTCAATCTTTTGGGTCGCTTAGAAGCCGATGTCACCTCGGGGGGATTGTCCACTTCGCCGTGGAGCTTCGAAGGCAAATTACGGAACTATACGAACAAGACCTTGCGCTATCCCGGCCATTTCGAGTGGTTACGAGCCTTCAAAGAGTTAGGCTTGTTCTCGGAAGACGGTATTCAGGTCAACGGATCGCAGGTCATCCCGCGCGAGGTCTATCACACCCTGCTGGAACCCAAGATTAGCGCGCCCGAGATCCGCGATGTCTGCGTGATGCGCGTCAATGGGCATGGGATCAAAGCTGGCAAGGAGACCACTGTGGTGATCGACTTGATCGACTACTACGATGAAGAGACCGGCTTCACCGCCATGGAACGCCTGACCGGCTGGCATTGTGCCATCATGATGGGTTTCCAGGCGCGTGGTCAGGTCCCCACGGGCGGCATCCCCATGGAAGTTGCCGTGCCTGCAAGCGAGTTTATGGAAGCCGTTCGAAAGCGGGGCATCGAGTTTAAAGTTAGCTACGAATGATGTCAATATGTGTAATGGGTTATCGTAAAAAAACAGTTGCAAGTGGCGCTTTGCGCCTACTTGCAACTGTTTTTTCGAAGATCAGCGAGAGTGTGGCGAGCTTGATGAAACTCTTCAAGGTATTAGGGATTAATCAACGGCAAGAAGATCTCATACAGCTGGGGGTCGAGACCGCACCAACTCAGAGCTGCGCTCAGCAGTTCTTGTCGTTCAGCCTCGCTGGGAACAGCTTCGAAGGGGAAAGCCCAAAGCGATGTCTTGTAGGTGGCATTGACTTTGGTCAGCGCGGCGATGCCATGCTCACCCACAAAGGCGGGGGCGGCCGAAGCCGTTGGGGTCAGGACATCGCTGAAGTTCAAGAAGGGGTACTCCAGGGCATAGGGTCCCAGCCCTTCGAAAGCCTCCCCAGTCCCGGTTAAGAGCGTATGTCCCTCATCACTGTCGAATTCCTCCACCCCTAGATAATTCCTCACAAAATCACGATCGCCCCGCTTCCACAAATAATCCTGCCCGCTGAGGAGCAGGCATTTCCCGCCCGAATCCAACCAGGCTGCCAGGGCTGCTTCGCCATCTTCTCCTGGTCCGGCGGGATCTTTCCATTCGTCCCCCACGAACCAAATCACGATCTCATAGGGCGCTAAGGTCTCCCGGTCTGGCTCGATGTCCGTATTCCAGGTATCCCAGATTTCGTAATTGGTTGCCAGGACATCCAGGGTTTCGGCGTACACAGCCTGGACATCAGGTTTGTTATCGTCATCATCGACCAGCAGCAGAGAGGCCGGAGAACCTGTCGTGAAATTCGCCGAAGTAGTCGCCGACAGGCCACAATTGTTACCCGCTGATACCCGCCAATGATAAGCCATATTGTGCGTCAGCCAACTGGTCATGGTATGGCTGTCCTCGGTGACCTCGACCGTGTAGACAATGTTGTTGAAACCCGCATCTTCGGCCACCTCCAGACGATAATACACCGTCTGATCGACAGAGGTCCAGCGGAAGGTGGGGCGCACCGAGATGCCTTGCGCATTGCTCACAGGCTCCAGGAGAATGGGTGTGGATGGCGCACCGCTCTGCAGTTCCAGGGTCACGGTATCGCTGTGGATACGACTCCCCGAAGTGCCCACGATATCGAATTGATAGGTCCCCGGGGTAATTGAGCCTGTAGATCCCAGGGTGAGCACGCTGCTCCCAGGCGGGACGATCGGACTCTGGTCGAAGCTGATTGCAGCACCCGAGGGCTGCGCGGCTACTCCCATGGTGACGGGGTCAGAGAAGCCCGCGATGGGCACCACATTGATATCATACAACGCCTCTTCCGGCGCGCAGATCTCCACCGTTTCAGGCGCAGCATCGATCCTGAAATCCGCTCCACAATAACTTTTGGCCAGCTCGACTGCCGCCAAAGCATCGATCTCACCCCATCCGGTGGCGTAGTTTGGCACAGTTGTTCCGCCGCCCGAACCATCATCGTACGGTACCGCTCTGGCTGAGGCCTGAATGAGCGTCTCAGTGGCGGCATACTCGCCGATCAGGCAGGGCGCCGCATCCCACATCAGGGCCACTAACCCGCTGACGTGCGGCGCAGACATGGATGTTCCTGACATGAACCGGTAATCGCCGTCCCCATTCTTGGAAGCGGAGCGGATGCTCACGCCGGGCGCAACCACCTGCGGCTTCAGGTTTGGGTATCCACTGGCGTTGATCGTGTCGGGGTCGTCGCTGGGTCCCCAGTTTGAGTGAGTGGCATACAGCCCATTGGATGTTCCCGTTGATCCCACCCCAGTGACATTGCCATAGCGCGCCGGGTTGCCAACCGTATTCAATCCCGGTGGATTGGAGTACCCGCAAGAAGAGGTATTGCCATTCGAGAAAACCGGGTAGATGCCTGCGGCCAGCCAACTTTCAACCATGCCCTTGTACCAGGTATCCAAGAATTGCAAGCAATCCCCCCACGAGTTGTTGATGATGTGCGGCCGTTTCGCCGGGTCGGGGTTTTGGCCATTCTGGTCCCAGGGCGCGAGCATAAACTGCCCACATTCCAGGAGCTCGCTATCGTTGCCCTCGAACGCCTGGCAGGCGATCCAACTGGCTCCTGGGGCGATGCCGATCTGGTTCCCATGGCCGTCGTCACCCACCATGATACCCATGGTGTGAGAACCATGGTCGTGCCAGTCGTTGGGTACAGAGTCGCTGCCCCCCAGGGCTGGATCCCACCAATTGTAGTTATGGTCGAAGATGCCTGCCCCCAAATTGCCGCGATATTGATTCACCAGGGTTTCGTGAGAGTAGTGCACTCCGGTATCGATATTGGCTATTACAATTCCCTTGCCGTTGAATCCCAGATCCCAGACACGATCGGCATTGACTTGTAGGATATTTGATTCCACCCCTGCGTTGAGCGCTGATGGTGCTGGTTGATTGTCTATCGGTTCGTGCAAGAAGGGGTGCCGTCGGGCACGCAGCGAATCGATCTCGATAAAGCTCAACAGCCCATTGAAGGTGTTGATATCCGAAGAATTGACCATGATGACATTGTCAATCCAAAAAGCATCGTAGTCCACGCCCCTGGCATTTAGGTAGGCGCGCACACGCTGCTGGCTGCTGTCGGATGTTAACTGCAAAGAATTGACCACGAAGCGGCCGCGAGTTTCCCAATCAAGTTCATATGCCAGAGAAAGGTTGGGTCGCTGCTTGAACTGGATCATATACCCGGCCTCTTCCTCGACCATGAACTGTGCTTCCAGTTCGGGTTCGACTACAGGCTCAGGGTCTTCTCCAGTTGACTCATAGCGTGTGATCGTTGGGGGCGCAGCATAGACCGGCGACAACGCTGCAAATGGAAAAATACTCCCCGGCAGGATTGATAAGAGTAATATCGTTGTGATCAGCCTGAGCCTATGGTTCATCGAGCATTGCTCCGAGGTTATGCGTTTCCGATACCCACCAGGTGCAAGGGTTGCGCATCATTGGTTTATAATTCTACCATTGTTAATAATAGCCAGATTTGGGAATCGTTTGGTGCTTTGCACGCCCTAGACCCCCAAATCTGTCAACTCTTATCCTAAGGCAAATTATGCGGACACTAATTCTCGGCGCGACAGGTTTCATCGGTGGGCACATCGCCCTGGCAGCATTGGAGGCAGGCTGGAACGTGCGTGGTTTGCGGCGCAACCCGCAGAGCACCGGCCATCTAGGGGAGGCACTCGTCGAGTGGGTCAACGGGGATCTCAATGAACAAACATCCTTGAAGGAAGCCCTGCGTGGGATAGAGATCGTCTTCCATGCCGCGGCCTACTACCCTCAAGAAGGAAACCCACGGAAAGTACCCCAACAAGTAGAGTACGCCAAAAGGGAAATCCAAAGTGTACTGGCAGCCGCCAAAGAGGCTGGAGTTCGGCGCTTGATCTACACTTCCACGCTATCCACGATCGGCCACCCACGACCCGAAGAGAACCGCCTGGCCGACGAAAGAGATGTCTATCAGCCTGGTACGCTGCCCGACAGCGGCTACTATGAAGCCAAGATCGCCATGGAGAATGCAGTCATTGCTGCTGACAAAAATGGACTGGATGTTATTGTACTCAACCCCACGGCGGTCTTTGGCCCGGGCGATGTGCACCTGACCATGGGGCAACTGCTCATCATGGTCGCGCGTGGGCAGGCGCTTGCCTGGCTGCCAGGGGAGATCAACGTTGTAGATGTGCGTGATGTCGCCCAGGCCCACATCGCCGCCGTTGATTCAGGTCTATCCGGTGAGCGTTACATCCTTGGCGGGCATAATTTCACCGTCAAAGAAGCGCTTGAAGAAACGGCTCGAATTGCCGGAGCAAACCCGCCCCGCTTCGAGATCCCCATGAGGCTGATCAAAGCATTGGTTTTTCTAAGTGATATCATACCCGCGCTGCCATTGCCAAGCAATCACTTGCGCGCGCTGCCGTTGTGGCAAGGATACAATATCCATAAAGCTAAGGCAGATTTAAGACTCTCCCCTCGCCCCTTTAGCGAAACCGTTCAAGATGCGCTAGAATGGTTCAGGAAAGAAGACCTCTTTTAGAAGTGGAGGGGAGTGGCAGTTCTTTCTATTTCACTATTCCCATCGCATAAGAAATTTCTCGAAAAAACGATGTGCGCTAGGACTGCGTCCTAGCGCACATCGTTTTTTCGGAATCATCCATTAGTTATTAATACCCTTTTTCCAAATCCACTGGATTGGGGATTGGGTCGCCGCGGGCGGCGGCGTTGAGTGCGTCCGCCAGATGCAGCATGCGCAGACGCTCGGTTTCAGCCGTGCCCCCGGCGCGATGGGGACTCATCACGACGTTTTCCAGCTCATGAAAGGGAAATTCTGCAGGAGGAGTGTTCAAGCGCGCTTCCTCATCGGCAGGATAGTTGTACCAGACATCCAGGCCCGCCCCCAGGAGGGTGCCATCTTTCAAAGCCTTGTAGAGCGCTTCTTGATCGACTACGGGACCGCGTCCCACATTGACGAGGATCGCACCGCGTGGAAGCCGCGCCAGTTCAGCCGCTCCAATCATGCCCTCGGTGGCATCGGTCAGCGGCAAGGTCACTATGACCACATCGGTTTTGGAAAGTAACTCAGGCAATTTTTCGGTAGGGTGAACGGCAATGTCTCCACCTCCAGCAGCAGCTAGACGTCGCAGGGCTGACACGCGCATCCCCAAAGCAACTAATAGTCGACCCAAATGCTGACCAATCGCTCCATAGCCCAATATCAAGGCGCGTTTCCCTGCCAACAGCAGTGTTTGACTACGTTGATAGCGCGGCCGCCAATCATCCAAACGTAAGGCCCGATCCATAGGTAGCAGCTGCTTGGCAACCGCTAACAACAATGTCAGGGCTAGCTCAGCCGTCGGCGCGGCGTTGTGGTGCAGGTTATGCACGCGGATGGCAGGATAATCCTGAAGCAGTTGGCGCGTTATCTTGGAGAGTCCTGCCCAAGGGATGATGAGCACGCTCAAAAACGGGCTGCCAGCCAGAATTTCAGGAGTCGGGCGTCCATCCACCAGGATCTGGTACTCCTCAGGGGTCGGAGTCTCCGGCCCATAGGTCAGCTTGATCCCTGGAACTAAGCGATTCTCCAAAATCTCCTGGTTCTCATCGCTGGGGGGTTGCGTAATGTGCACCCGATCAAGCCGCATCAATAAACCCCTCAGCAGCCAAAATCCCCTGATAGGCCTGGCGTGCGTCTGAAACTGCTTTCTCTCGCCAGGCCACTTCCTGAGGGTAGAAAAGCTCACGGAAATCCACTTGCACTCGCCGCACAATCGCTGGGCTCGACGCTCCAAACCAGTGCGCCTGGTTTTCAAGGATCATTGCCCTCATGCTGCGGATCGAGGCCATCAGAGAGTCACCGAAAGTGCCAAATTCAAATGCCGTGGAATAAAGGCGCTTGGTGCGAAACTCCTGCTCATGCAAGCGATACATCCAATCGACCATATCGCCCTGCATAACATAGAATTCGCCTGGGGTGGCAGCAACCACCGAGGGGTACTCGAATGCATGCGCCAAGGCTTGGGGAGAGCGGTGTTCCAAAGGCGAGTTGACCAGGCTCATCTGGTAGCGCGGGCCATAGCCACTATGTATATCCAGGTGGATGATGTGGTCGTACAACCGCATGCCCTCCCGGTAGAGGTCCATCAACAAACGGGATTCTTCCTGGATTTGAGCGCCCCCGAAATACATCCCTTGAGGGAAGCGATACTGTCCCATCAACATGGCTTCTCGCAATATGGATTCGCCGGGGGAGACCAATGTGCGGATAAGTTTGAATAGAAAAGCCGAATTCGCCGCGGCATACCCCCTGAGAGGTTTCTGTGGATTCAAGAAGGGGTTGAGCGAACTGTAGTTGGGGTTGGCAGCCGGGTTCAAGTCCGCCTCGTCCCAAACAAAATTGCGGTTCAGGTCGACGTTGTGAGGATTGACCCGGCGCATATGCTTCATCCCCCAGGGATTGATGGCATGAACCAGCAATAAACCTGTACCTTGAGAGTTTAGTTGATCAAGATTTTCTTCGATGAACAGTTTCATCATCGCCGAGCCAACGTAGCCTTCAGCACCATGTTCGCCTGTGGTGAAAATGATCAACTTCTTGCGATTGGCGGTGGCATCAGCCCAGATCCAATCGATGGTCAGATCTTCATCGATATCCACGGCATGCCGTTCGAGTTTTGCACCCGGCCATCTCGCTTGTACCCGCGCCAGATCATCTCGAAAACGCTGTCGCGAGGCTTCATACGTGTCCAGGAAAAGGTTGGATGTGTTGATCGTCATTAGTATTTATCGGAAAATAACTGAATGCCTTACGCGGTCACTCTGAGCCGCCGAAGGCGAGGCGTTGGCGAGCGAAGAGACTCCTGCGCTCGCACCTTATTTTCATGGTTATACGGCATCAAAACGGTCCGTAGCCTATCGCCACACCAATCCCCAAGAAAATCAGCGTGACCAGCACCACCCAGAACCACAGGGGCAGCGTCCACTTCAACCATTTGGGATAGCCAACCACGGCTAGCCCCAGCACGATCAGCAGCAAAGGGTTGGTGGGATAAACCAGGTTGGAAAATCCATCCCCAAAGCAGTAGGCCGTCACGGTAACCTGGCGAGTAACGCCAACCAGATCTGCTAAGGGCAGCAAGATCGGCATCATCAAGAAGGCTTTGGCTGAGCCCGAGGCCACGAAGAACTCAATCACAAGGGCCAAAAAGTAAATGATCACTGCCGAGAGGAACGGGCTGGTCTGAGAGAAGGACTGGGCAGCGCTATGCAAGATCGTATCCATTATGCCACCCTGAACGACGATATGCTTGATGCTTACCGCCATCAAGATCAAGATGATCCCTGGGGCAATTCCAGATACCCCTTCCCAAAGGGCTTTGAAGACCGCTTTCTTATCGCTACCGCTGAACAACCCCGCACCTACACCACCGATCAAGAACAAAATGCCTACCAGAGGCAGGGCATAATCTGAGATCACTGTGATGAAAGGTCCGCCAATCAGCACGAACAAGATCAACACCAGGAAGACCGAGAACCAGGCTACGGCGCGCCCCAAATGTGGGCTGGCCGCTGCAACTGCATCCAGATCGAGATCCCCATATTTGGCACGACCTTCTTGATCTTCCTCAAAAACCGGCGAGTCTTCTGGGTTTCGTTCGACCCGTTTGGCATAGCGCACCAGGAAAATGGCGAAGACAGTATAAATGGCAATGAAGATCGGCACACGGAACCAGGCACCGGAAAAGAGCGGCAGCCCGGCGATCTTCTGGGCGATACCGATGGTGAAAGGATTGGTAATGGCTGCGGAGAAACCCATATTGGTGGCTAGTACGCTCATCCCCAAACCGACCAGCGCGTCCCAGCCCAAATAGTAGGATAAGGCGATCATCAATGGCACCAGGGGCACGATCTCTTCGAGAATTCCAAAGAAGGAACCCAAGGCCATGAAGAACAGAGAGATTACCATGAGCAGCCCATATTTCTTACCCCCAAAGGCCTGAACGATTCGTCCAATCCCCGCTTTGAGTATACCCACCTGATCCAGAACGGCAAATGCGCCACCTACCATCAGGATAAAGACGATGATCACAATGACGATCAAACCCTCTGCCCCCCAAAGGACTTCCACAGGAGCAGTGAACCAGCGCCAGATGGGATATTCCGACTGCCCTACAAATTGGAAGGAATCTGGATCGATCATCTCCCGCCCATCGAGCAGGGTACGGCTGTACTCGCCTGCGGGAACTACCAGCGTCATGATCCCAGCAATCAGCATGATTGCAAACAAGATCATAACCGATTGAACAAAGGCTTTCAAACTGATTTGTGCGCCTGCTTTTGCTTCCATGATCTCCTCCAAATTGATTAATGATGGAGCGCTATTCCCCTAATACGTACTTCTTGTGACCAATCAATCAAAGTGTAACACAAAGTTGAGTCCCCAAGATCGCCAAGGACAAGGGTCTCTGGGAAGTTCTGAGGCGAACGCCAACTTCCTGGGTGAATCCTAGATAACCTGATTCTTGGGGTCTTTACCCGATTCTTGTCAAATGCTGGCGAATAATCTTTGTCGTATAATGTAGCAAAGATAAGCAACTTTGATCTCACAATTTTTCTAGACAGGTATCGCTGCTATGACACTCAACAAAAACACAGTTAACGCCATCACTCGTATTCTCAGCGGAGAGTTCTTCAATGCGATCGGCTTCAAACCGGAGGGAAGAATCTCAAAAACCCTTTCACCGCTGATTTGGAAGCCAATCAATCGCTTTGCAAAAATTGCGACGGGCTTCGACCAAATTGTCGAAAATCAAAACTTCAAAGAAGCCTCGCGCTGGATTCTGCCAAATTTCGTCAAAAAAACTGAAGTCCTCGGGTCGGATGTGGTTCCCAAAGATGGCCCCCTGATCATTGCAGCCAACCACCCAGGGGCATACGATGCCCTGGTGATCGCAGCCAACTTACCCCGCAGCGATATCAAAATAGTCGTCAATATTCCATTGCCCTTTATCAAAGAAATCCCTTCCACGGAAAATCACTTCTTATATGCCCCGCCGGATCCGCATGTGCGTATGGGCGTGATCCGATCAGCCTTACGTCATCTAAAAAATGGTGGTTCATTGCTGCTCTTTGCCAGCGGGGGCATCGATCCTGACCCAGCCTGCATGCCTGGTTCTGAGCAAGAGATCAAAAAATGGTCTGGCAGCTTGGAATTGTTTTTGCGTAGAATTCCCCAAACCAAGCTCCAAATCACCATGATCAGCGGAATCTTGCTGCCAAAATATGTCCACCATTCCTTCACACGTTTTCGGAAAGAACGCCGCGACAAACAGCGTATCTCGGAATTCTTTCAGGTAATGCGACAGATGCTTTCCCCGGAGGAGTTTTTATCCTCCCCCCAGCTCAGCTTCGTTTCCCCCTTGTCACGTGACCAACTGCTCGCCAGAGCTATCGGAGATGACATTGGCCCTGAGATCATCCGGCGCGCACAAGAGGCGTTTATGCTGCATTCGTCAACACTGGTAGGGCAAACTGTTCGCCCCTAGATCTCAACCTTGCCATCATCAATATTGCCTTCTCCGCTGGCAATGCTAACTAGTTCGTCTAATTCCAAAGCCTGCTCGATTTGGGTTCGCCAACCAGCCGTTTCTTCCAGCGTAATTCTCTCGATGTTGGACACAAAGTTTTCTAAGGCTTTGTCTTCATCCAATTTCTTTGAATACTTTCGGGTTTACCGAGTTAGATATTTGATTTTTTCGCTCTTCAATAATTCACTGGTGTGCGAGAAGCTGGCATAGGTATCTCGCCATTGAAAAAGTCCATCTAAACTGGTAATGATCGCCGCAAGCGCAGGGAATAAGGCGATTAGAATGGTAAAGCCCATCCGCCAGGGCTCGTTTTCGTCTAAAGCAGTTTGCATCAATACAAGAACGGGGGCTGATTGACTGACAAATCTCAGGAGGGTTTCCCTGATTGAGATGGGAAAAG
>CAYWIC010000168.1:0-10969 GCA_964458115.1 uncultured Anaerolineales bacterium
TGGCGCAACACCAACGCCAATGGCTACACTCAATACAAATTTGGCGCCTCTTTCCCGAAAACATACGTCCCAGAAAGTGCTATTTATGCCCCAGGTTTCCTTGAAAGTCTCGGCATCGATCCAGAAGTTGTTACAGGCTTTCTGTGCTGTGGGGGCATCTTTGGTTTGATCGCTTTGATCGTTTGGGCAGGGGCTTCGAGTGCCCGCAAACGGAAAATGAAGTACCTGCCGCCCAAGATCCGCATCGAAGGGCATGGCATCAAGCGTGGTCTCACGGCGGTTGAAGCGGGGATATTGATGGAACATCCCGCTGACAAAGTCCTCACCATGATCCTCTTCGCTGTTTTGAAAAAAGACGCGGCGCGTGTTGTTTCGCGTGATCCCCTGAAGTTAGAGGTTGCTGAACCCATTGATGAGAAATTGCGCTACTATGAACGCGATTTCCTGAAAGCGTTCGCCGAAGGAAGCAACAAAGAGCGCAAAAGGGATCTCCAAGAGCTGATGGTCAAGTTGATCAAGAATGTCGGCAAAAAAATGAAAGGGTTCAGTCATAAGGAATCTGTCGCGTACTACAAAGGCATTATGCGCAAAGCCTGGATCCAAGTCGAGCAAGCCGAGACCCCCGAAGTACGCAGTGAGAAATACGACGAGCATATGGGCTGGACCATGCTCGATAAGGACTTCGACCGTCGTACCGAAGACGTTTTCCGCTCCGGACCCGTTTTTGTACCCATTTGGTGGCACCGCTACGATCCCGGCTGGGGTCGCTCCAGAACCGCCACAGCAAGGCCAGTTGCCACCAGTGGAAGGCCAGGCAGCGGCAGAGCGGCACCCTCCATGCCGAGTCTTCCTGGCGGTGAATTTGCTGCTTCCGTGGTCACCGGGATGCAGGGCTTTGCCAGTGATGTCGTCGGCAATGTCACCAGTTTTACCGATCGCATCACCAACAAGACCAACCCGGTGCCAAAATCTTCTAGCAGTGGCTGGAGCAGCAGCGGCGGCAGCAGTTGCGCCTGCGCCTGTGCTTGCGCTGGGTGCGCCTGCGCTTGCGCCGGCGGTGGACGATAGAGAATCCGAGCCCAGAGACGAATAGAGGAGTCGACAACCCCTGTTGTCGAATTAGAAATTTGATTACCGAAGATGTGTTTAAAAATGCCTTACACACCCCTGCTCATCTCTTTCGCGCTGGTGCAACTTACATGATCACTGCTTCAACTTACATGAAACTTCCAATAATGAAGGATCATAATCGAAAGGAGCAGTGGTTTCGCGCTTTCCAAAAAGCGGTCGATATTCATGAATGGAATATCATCGCATGGGTCGTATTGGACAATCATTACCATACAATGTTGAAAGCACCATATTCAAATGCAGAGAATTTGCCAAAATTAATTTCCAGTTATCACAAATTCAGCCCGACAATGGAATAAAGAAGACAAACAATTAGGTCGAAAAATTTGGTGGAATTACTGGGATACATGCATACGTTCTGAGACCGAGTACATAACCAGACTAAACTATTTTCACTGGAACCCTGTTAAACATGGACTTGTGGATGACCCAAAAGATTATACTTTTAGCAGCTACTCTAACTTCATTGCTAACGAAATAGATGAAGAACAACGCAATAAATCCAAACCACAAGTGTACGATTACTTTGCAATACCCGATAATTTTTAGTTTCATCACTTCCGAAGTCAGGAGACTTTGGAATCCAGTTTTAGAAAGTAAGTATGACTAATTCCTTGATTACACGTATCCAATCTCTACTTTCGAAAATCCACTCGGTGGTCAGCGGTCAGCCGTCCGCAGATAGCTCAGGATTTCCACCAAGCGGCCTACACCATTACATCCGCGAGACACCCGATGCGCGCTCACGCATCCACCTGCGGGTTGACCCTGATGGACACGGCACCTTGATCGTCAACGCCAATCAAGTAGTGCACCTGAACCCTACAGCGACCTTGATGGCCTTCTTCGCTCTGGAAGAGATTGAGGAAAACCAGACGATTCGCCAGGTGCAACGCCATTATCAAGTATCTGAGCAGCAGGCGCTCGCTGACTACGCGCAGTTTGTTAGCGACCTAGAGATCATCTTGCAGCCCAATGGTTGCCCAGCCTGCACATTGGACGAATTGGAAATCGCTGCGCCTTTCAGCGCCCGCCCTATGGCTCCCTATCGCATGGACCTGGCCCTGACCTACCGTTGCAACGACGACTGCGCGCACTGCTACAACGCCCGCCCGCGCGATTACCCCGAACTGCCCACGGAGGCCTGGAAACGTGTCATCGATCGCTGTTGGGCATTGAGCATCCCGCACATCGTGTTCACCGGCGGGGAGCCCACCCTCCGGGACGACCTACCAAAGCTAATCGCCCACGCTGAGGCCAATGGTCAGATCACCGGAGTCAATACTAATGCTCGGAGGCTGAGCGATCCCTATTTCGTTGAGGCCCTCATCAAGTCCGGTCTGGATCACATCCAAATTACGGTTGAGTCTCACGAGGCAAAAATCCACGATCAAATGGTTGGCAAGCAAGGCGCCTGGCAACAAACCATTGCAGGGTTGCGAAATGTGCTCGATAGCTCGCTCTTCGTAATGACCAATACCACCATGCTGCAAGACAACTACACTTCTCTCAGTGAAACTCTGGATTTCCTGGCTGAATTCGGCGTGCCCACGGTAGGGTTGAATGCCCTGATCTATTCCGGCCGGGGTTTGTCCGTGGGAACCGGTCTCAAGGAAAGCCAACTCCCCCCATTACTCGATTTAGCCCGTCAAAAAACTCAAGCGAATGACCAGCGGTTGATCTGGTATACCCCCACCCAATATTGTCAGTTCGACCCCATGCAGTTCGACCTGGGTGTCAAGGGCTGTACTGCCGCACTCTACAATATGTGTGTAGAACCGGATGGTGGTGTGATCCCCTGCCAATCGTACTATCATCAACTAGGCAATATTCTGAATGATCCATGGGACTCGATTTGGAACCACTCTCTGTCGAAATCCATCCGAGAACGGGATTACATCCCTGAAGCCTGTGCCGATTGTGCAGTACTGGGAGAATGTGGGGGCGGCTGCCCCCTGGCCCTTGAGGCTTCACACGCAGCAGTAATTCCTATCGAAACTATTGAGTTGATCTCCTAATAAACACGAAATGGCGAACTTTATCACCCTTTTACGTTTTCCTCTGCTCTTTGTTTACCTGGCATTACTCTACACTGAAAATGCTACCCTGCAATTTTGGTGTGTGCCTTTCATTGTATTCATCATTTTGATGGATATGTTCGATGGATTGATCGCCCGAGCCCGAGGTGAAGTTAGTCTGCTGGGCAGCGTGCTCGATATCGCTACCGACCGCACCTTCGAGATTATTTTGTGGGTTGTGTTTGCGCATCTCGGGTTGATCCCCATCATCATTCCCATCATTGTGATCACGCGGGGTACCACCGTAGATGCAATCCGGGCAGTTGGTATGAAAGATGGATTGGCAGCCTTCGAACAGGTCAGGCACCCCATCAGTCGATTTCTAGTGTCTTCCAGGTTCATGCGCGACAGTTACGGCATCGCCAAAGGTTTCGCTTTCGCACTATTGACTCTCAACCTTGGATTACAAACGCTCGGATCAGATTGGGAATCTACCGCGCATATTGCTGCGGTAGCGTTCTCATGGCTGAGCATCAATTTCACGATCGCGCGAGGGCTACCCGTCCTGATCGAGGGGTACCGTTACCTCAACGACCCCGCTCCATCAAAATAACAAGCTTTCTCTGAACCATGAAATTAGATTTCCAATCAATCAGCAATAGTCGTTTTGGCGTCGGCCTAGGTTTGTGGATTGGGCGCACGATGCCCCCTGCCATTGGGTATCGTATTGCCAATTTCGGAGCGAATCTGCTTGCCAAACGCGACAGTTCCATGACTAGGGCGATCCGTGCGAACCAATCGTTAATACGCAGCGAGAATTTGTCCACCCCCGAACTGGACCAGATCGTAATTGATGTGCTCAGTCATGCCGGGCGATGTTTTGTAGACCTGTATCACAACCTGATGAATCCAGAAGGATTGAAAGCTCTGGTACCATTTACATCCTCCTCACAGTCTTTGGTCGAATTGGGCAAACAAGATACGCCAGGAGCATTCGTTGTTGCACCGCATATGAGCGCATTCGATATTTGTTTATTATCCCTAGCTCATCGAGGATTACGCGCAAAAGTGCTCACATATGGTAATCCGCCAGGAGGTTATGAATTACAAAATGAGATCAGGTCCTCTACAGGTTTGGAGATCACACCGGTACGCGGGAAAGAAACCCATGATGAGGCTGTTGAATATATGCGTCAGGGTGGCGCAGTTATCACAGCAGTCGATCGTCCAATTCGCAGGAAAGCCCACACGCTGACCTTCTTTGGGCGTCCCAGTCCGCTGCCAGCCGGTCATATCCGCATGGCGTTGGCTGCGCAGGTTCCAGTGGTCGTCGCCGCGGCTCAATTCTCGAAGGCGGGAACATACCGTATCAATATAGCCGATCCTATCCCAATGGCTCCAAACTCAGATCCCGACCTCGAGATCAAGCAAAATGCAGAGGCCGTTCTCAAAGCTATCGAAGCATTTATCCGCTTGGCCCCAGAGCAATGGTTGATGTACTATCCTGCCTGGCCAGATAGAATTGCAAATGGAGAATTGTGAACGATGAATTCTGAATTCACAATTGGCAATTCCCAATTCGCAATTCTTCTAGGAGCATTTTTGTTCATTCTTGGAATCACTCACATGATTCCTGGGTTGGCATTTTTCGATGCGCGAATTTTTCGGTTCTTGCATAAGAACTTGCGTGTTGGTAATCCTTTTTTCAAAAATATATGGCATCTTGGACGCACGCTATTCACATTGATATGTCTCGCCATTTTCCTGATCTTCAATCTTCAATCTGGCATCATGGCTGCGATAGTTTTCGCTGCAGCCGCGACCCTGGAGTGGAGCATCAAGCGGACCTTTCGCCGCCCTCGCCCATTCACCTTGATCCCCGATGCCATCATGGGACAACCCCGCGAACCCAAAGACGCATCCTTCCCTAGCGGCGATGCCATGCGCATCTGGTTCCTGGCAATAACCATTCCATTTATTTTTTCATTATCAGGTCAATACATCATCGGAACCGGTCTCATCGCCTTGCTCGTCACCCTTGGACGCATCGCCATGGGCGTCCACTACCCGCTCGACACCCTGGCCGGTACCGGCATTGGTTTAACTGCCGCAGGGGTTACCCAGAATTTGATTTCATCCTTAGCATGGGTCAGCTAGTCACTGTCCACCAACATCTGACGACTGACCACTGAGTCAGGAGGCCACCATGACCAGTATTCGAGAAGCCGTTCGAAATTTATTTACTCAAAAAGAACCTCTACCCGCAGGGGTCTATCACTACCAAGCCCCACCCGATGCGGAATTCCCCTACCGGTTGCACTTGCGTCTAGAACCCGATGGCGATGGAGTTCTCATTGTAAACGCCTCCACAGTCCTGCATCTCAACCAGACCGCAGCCGAGTATGCCTATCACCTGGTGAAAGGCACATCAGATGAAGAAGCTGCCCGCCAAATTGCCACCCGCTATCAGGTAACTACGAAGCAGGCTTTAGCTGACTTTCAGGATCTCAAAGATCGCCTATTGACCATGATCGACATCCCTGACCTGGACCCGATCACTTTCTTCGATTTCGAGCGAGACGACCCGTACGCTGGCGAGATCTCTGCTCCATATCGCCTTGATTGCGCCCTGACCTATCGCCTCCCTGAAGGCGCCGATCCGGATGCTGCCCCCACAAAACGCGTTGACCGCGAACTCTCCACCGAGGAGTGGGTCTCAATTATCGATAAAGCTTGGGAGATCGGTATCCCGCACCTTGTATTCACCGGAGGCGAGCCAACCTTACGAGAAGATCTACCCGAGCTGATCGCTCGCGCCGAGGCCAATGGCCAGGTGACTGGGTTGCTTTCAGATGGCCTTAAACTAGCTGACGACAAGTACCTCAACACTCTGCTACAAACGGGCCTCGACCACCTGATGGTTGTATTGCACCCTGAAGACGAAGGAGCTTGGGCTGCACTGGATAAAGTACTCCCAGAAGATTTGCACACCACGGTCCACCTGACTTTGACTCCTGAGAACGCGTCATCTGCCACAGCTCTCCTGGAACGATTGGCTAACATGGGCGTCAACGCCCTATCACTTAGTGTCAATTCTCCTGAACTCAACGAGGTTCTGCAAACCACTGCCGAAGAGGCCGCCGAGTTCCAGCTATCCCTGGTATGGGATGTGCCCGTGCCCTATTCAATTCAAAACCCCATCGCTCTGGAGACAGCCGAAGATGAACCCCCTCAAGGAGCGGGACGCGCTTGGCTCTACGTTGAACCCGATGGAGATGTTCTTCCCACCCAAGGGGTCAACCAGGTATTAGGGAATCTACTGCGAGATAATTGGGATGTGATCAGAAACTGATATTATTCCCTAAGTTTCACAAAAAAACGATGCCAGTTGCATTACGTGCTTGTTGGCATCGTTTTTTCAATTATCGCCGTCGCCCAAAAATCGCCGCCAGAATACCGCCAACCAACACAATTGGAGAACACACCATCATGGATATACCCGCAATAAGTAAACCCTTGGCCGCCGCGTGTTGGCTCTCTTCGAAAGAAACTCGATCCCCCGCGTAAAGTTCATTTGGGACGACACCTTCCACTGACGCGCGTTTACCCCACACCGTAACCAGGTCCCCGTTATATAGCCCCCGTACTCGAAGTGAGCCCTCTGATAATGAAGAACCCAAGTAATCCGCCGTATTGTATCCGCTGGATTCGAAGATCGATTCGTGAACCGCTCCATTGATGGAAGCATCATCAACCTTTAGAGATTGCACAATCTGGTCATTGACATCGACCATCAAGTCCGGGATTACACGCTCCACCAATTCCCAATCGCCATCTGGTTCCTGGTTGGGCTGGTCAGGATCATATTCCGGGACTGTCACTCGCCACTCTTCCATGATATACGCCACAAAATCATCTTCTGCAGTGACCACCGGGTTCCCGGTCAAATATCCGCTGATCAGGATATCCTCACCTGGGGCAGCATCCATAACTGTGGAGGCATCCATAATGGGTAGTCGTTCAATGCGCCGTGCTTCGAGCTTCTGCTGGGGAGCTAACACTAGGGCAAACAACAACCCACATCCCAGCAGAGCAACCGAGCCAATCACTGCGCCGAATAGCCTCCCAAACCGTTCCCTCATCGATCGAAACATATTCATCTCTGAGCCCTCCAATCCAGACTGTTGAAATGGTTCTTCGAGAATCACCTTCTGAGATTCCACATTTTGGTATAGTGGGCGTGCTCCGCACGCCCACTATACCAAAATGTGACTCCTTACTACGGCGATTCTTAGAGAACCGTTGAAATCACTTCACTGGTACAATCTAGGCCAGCAAATATCCCTATTGTACCCAAATTCTTGGTATGCCTTTATCCACACAAGATTGGCACAAACGCTTTATACAACAAGCCAGTTGGACCCAAGCCCTAAGAGGCCATCTATTCCCCAGAGTTGGACTATCCGAGTCCGGCTATGTTTTAGATGTGGGCTGTGGGACGGGCGCGCTTTTGGGGGAATTGCAATCCTCGAGCAATGGCCTGGTTTTTGGGGTGGATGTACAGCGCCAGCACCTTGAGTTGGCTCAACTGAATGAGAGTGTACACCTCTCCCAAGGGGATGCTCACAAACTCCCCTTCCCGGAAGATCGCTTTGATATCACTCTCTGCCACTTCACACTGCTGTGGGTGAAGGACCCAGCTAAAGCCCTCCACGAAATGGTCCGTCTGACCAAACCGGGTAGCCCAGTTATGGCCCTGGCTGAACCTGACTACGGCGGCCGCATAGATTATCCATCCGAATTAGGCCAGTTGGGGCAAATGCAAACCGAGGCACTTCAAGCCCAAGGCGCTGATCCCTTCATGGGGAGAAAATTGAGCAGCTTGTTCCACAAAGTTGGTCTGGTAGATATTGAAACCGGAGTCCTGGGTGCCCAGTGGGCTGACCCCATTGGTTCCGACGAATTTGATTTGGAATGGGTAGTGTTGGAATCTGATCTGGAGCAACAGACCTTTAGGGATTTAGAATCCCTAAAGGTCTTGATTGAACTAGATAGAACCACCCGAGAATATGGTGAGCGCGTACTATTCGTCCCTACATTTTACGCTGTAGGCTGGAAACCCTAACTCGTACCGCCGCTCTGCGGTGGTACGCCAAGGAAGACGCTGCGCGTCTAGACCCCATTCTGGCCCAGATCATGCTCGACTTCATGCACGTGGGCGTACAAATTGGCCACCCATAGTTTCCCTTCTTGAGTCACGTGAAGATAGCGTAGGGCCTCTCCTAAATAAGAGTAGACAACTTCCCAATAAAAGCCTGTGAAGTTACGTCGCATATGGCCGGGACTCTGATAGCCAATATTCTGGTTGGCCCCAGTTTCCTCAAACTCGTAATATAAGGCAGGAATCTTACGCAAGTAATTGGTATCGCCTAGCTGGCCGATGAAATCCGCGGCGCGCACCAGGCCAGCAAAATCTCCCGATTCTTGGTATTCGGGTTCATCGGGCACAGGGAAGCGCGTGCGTTCGATATACGAGGCGATCAACTCCGCGTCTACAGCCTCTTCCAATCTTCCGGAACCAAAGCGCTCGCGCACAAACAATTTACTACGATCGACATGATAGGGGGTCAAGACGGCATCCGTGCCGTCACCTGTCAACTTAACGGTTTCATCCCCAATACCGGTAGCATATTCTCCTCGGCGGTCAGCCTGACAAACACCCCTGACATAACCAATATCGTGGCATAGGATAGCCATGATCACATGCAGCCAATCCCTGGGAGTCACTCCACCCCTCGAGAGATGTTTGCCCTTCAAGATAGCCTGACCAACCAGGGAGACTAAAATGGTATGTTCAACATTGTGATAGAGCGCATCTGAGTTTGCGATATTTTCCAGGGCTAAGCGGCCAGTCCACTCGATCACGTTTGCAAACTGAGGCTCTAATTCATTATACGTCTGATGATAGGCATCTTTTAGTTCTTTGACGAAATTCTCGATGAGCAAAGCCTGGTAATTAAACATCGAACCTAACCCTAACCACCCCTATCAATCTCTATTCAAAAGGAAAACCTACTTCTACCTGACCTTCACGGACTCGCACGGGGTAGGCAGGGATGGCCGCAACCGCTGGCAGAGTAAGCGCCTCCCCCGAACGAACATCGAAACGCGCCCCGTGGCGGGGACAGGCGACTTCGAATCCTTCGATCTCACCATCCCCCAAGGGGCCATCATCATGAGAGCATAGATCTGCAATCGCGTAAAAATCCCCTGCAATATTGAACACCACGATATATTCATCATCTGCTTCGATGAATAATCGCTCGCCGTTTGGAATATCATCCACATCCGCAACAGCAACGAATTCACATTTTTCAGGGTCTAGTTGTTTATAATCGTTCATTTCTGATGATAGAAATCTTACGCGACCAGATCGTCGCTGGCCTCACCCAAACCGTAAGCCCCAGCCTTGAGCACCTTGAGAGATAAAAGCGCACACTTCAACCTGACAGGGCCTAACTCGATGCCCAGCAAATCTAAGACGTCTTCTTTGGTCAACGCCTTGACTTCTTCGAGGGATTTCCCATGAATCGACTCGATCAGTAGATCTGCAGAGGCCTGGGATATCGAGCAGCCCTCTCCGCTGTAAACAGCATCAGTGACAATGTCGTTTTCATCTAGGCGCACATCCACTCGGATGTGGTCGCCGCAATAAGGGTTATCGTCTTCGAAAGTTATATCATGCGGATCAAGCTCCCCACGATATTGGGGGTTCTTGTATCGGTCAATGATCAATTCGCGGTAAAGGTCGTCCATATATAGGTATCAAGTCTCTAGTTTCAGGTTGCGATGATTTGGTTCAGAAGAGGTCTAAGCAAAGATCTGCTTTACTTTGTAGATCCCATCGACTAACGTATCAACCTCTTCCATGGTGTTGTAAAGGTAAAAACTTGCCCGGGCGGTTGCAGCTATGCCGAACTTGTTATGCAAAGGCATGGCACAGTGATGGCCTGCCCGAACTGCAACGCCATTCGAGTCTAAGATCTGAGAGATATCGTGGGCATGCGCTTCAGGAAGTGTAAAGGCGGCGACACCACCCTTGTGTTGTGCTTCAGGACCAAACACTTTCACCCCAGGGATCTCTTCCAGCCGTTCCAATGCGTAGGTGATGATATCCTGCTCGTGTTGTTCAATGGCATCCATGCCAATTGAGGAGAGATAATCTACGGCCGCACCGAGACCGATAGCCTCGGCAATGGCTGGGGTACCTGCCTCGAACTTATGCGGAAGATCATTGTTGGTGAAAGAGCGTAGTTCAACACGCTTGATCATTTCACCGCCACCGAGGAACGGCGGCATTGCCTCGAGCAGCTCCCGGCGCCCATAGAGAATGCCCACGCCAGTTGGCCCGCACATCTTGTGAGCAGAGAAAGTCAGGAAATCGACATCCAACTCTTGTACATCAACAGGGAGATGGGGTACGGATTGGGCCGCATCGACCAGTGTGATCGCACCGGCCGCGTGTGCCATTTGAATGATCTCGCGCGCCGGATTGATGGTACCCAAAACATTGGACATATGCGTAAAGGATACGAGCTTCGGGTCGAGTTTCAACAGTTCGGCGTAGCACTCCAGGTCGAGCAAACCTTCTGGGGTAACGCTGATGAATTCCAGGCGCAGATTGAGCTCGGCTGCCAGGATCTGCCAGGGAACGAGATTGGAATGGTGTTCCATCTCGGTCAGGATCACCACGTCTCCACTATGGAGGTTCACTCGTCCCCAGGTTTGGGCAACCAGGTTGATCGATTCCGTAGTGGTGC
>CAYWIC010000169.1:0-10802 GCA_964458115.1 uncultured Anaerolineales bacterium
CTATTTTCTAGGTTTTGGGGAGCACTCCCTAAAAGATTTGTCAGTCAATCAGGGTCAAGACTATTACTTATCGCCTGGTCGATATTCCTCAAGGATGCCAGACGCTGTAATCGTTTATCGGCCTCACTGAATAATCGTGCATTTTCAATTGCCGATGCTGCCTGATTCGCAAAGGCCATGGCCAAGTTAATATCATCTGGTAAAAATGGATCTATTCGCGTGCGTTCAACTGCAATCATTCCAATAGAATTATTTTTTACTATGAGAGGCAACCCTAACCAGGAACGGACCTGTTCACTTTCGGAAATATATAGCGAATCCTGGCGTGACGGAAAATCTTCAACAATGTCCGATACACTAAGGGGTTCTCCATTCTCGATAACCTTATGGCTTGGGAATTGCAAATCCATTGGGAGCAACAAGCCTTCTACTCTTTCAGGATAATTAAACCCTCGACTGCTAACGATCTCAACTTTGCCATTTGTTTGGAGTTGTACAGTGGCGGTATCATGATGTAATACTTTGCTTAGTTCTTCTAGAATTACTCTAAGGACGTCATCAAGTTGCAAGGTTGAATTTAGAGTATCAAGCGACTGCACCAGAGTTTCATAGATTTGCCTTCTTTTACTCTCACTATTGTAGAAACGCACTCGTTCGATCGCGGTTGCCAGTTGGGCGGCCAGAGTGCTTAAGAACCGCTGATCTGCTTTACTGAACCTGTCGCGGATGATACTCTCTGCGTTGATAACCCCGATTATGCGTTCGCCTATCCTTAGGGGCACACAGATCTCTGATTGAATATCACGATAGGCCTCGATATAGTTTGCTTCTGTACGTATGTCGGCGACTCGTAGTGGTTCTCCAGTGAGGGCAACCTGACCGGTAATACCGGCCCCAATGGGGATCTCTAGATAGCTCTGAGACTCAGACACTCGCTGATAACTATGGTGATGTTGCAATACATCCAATTGCTCATTAACCAGTAAAACGCCAAAGTTGTTTGGCCCCATTTGCTCATCGATGATCTCTGTTGCCATTTCAATGAGCACGTCCTCATCGACGATTTCCACTCCATGGGTGGCAAATTTATGCAAAGCCTTGAGTTCTTCGACCTGACGTTGAAGCTCTTTCTGTGCATGTGCTCGCTCAGAAATATCCTGCTTGATGGCAATGAAGTGAGTGATCTCTCCGTCCTCATCTTCAACCGGAGTGATGGTCATCTCTATGATATATTCGCTGCTATCTTTACGCCTGTTGGTTATTTCCCCACTCCAAATTTCTCCAGCTTTCACTTTAGCCCAAAGTTCAGGGTAGGTTTCGTGCTGGCTTGAGGGTAAGAGATTTAAATTTTTCGTGCCGATATCCTCGCGGGCGTAATCAGTTAGATCAATAAAAGCTTGGTTTGCCCATTGGATTGTGCCATTGGTATCTGTTATGGCGATCGCGTTTGCTGCAACCTCAAGTGCGGTTGATTGAAGATGCAGTTGCCTCTCGGCTATCTTGCGCGCAGTGATATCTACAGCGATGGAGCGCCCCTCGAGGATATCCCCTTTATCGCCCAGAACCGGATCTATGGAAAGGCTGATCCAAATATAATCGTTGTCAGCAGTGCACATCTGCAACTCTTCATCTCGTATGCAATCACCAGCGATGAAGCGAGAAAACACTTGTTTCGCTCTGTTTTTACCTGCCGGCGTATTAGCACAGAGATCTAGAATAGGGCGGTTTTCCAACTCCTCAAGCGAGTATCCCAATAAATTCAGTGCGCCTTGATTTGCACGGTGGATCAGGCCATCGGTGCCCACTGCAAAATATGCCGCAGGTGCAGAGTCATATAACTCTCTATAACGTAGATCGTGCTCCATAAGCTTTTCTTCAGTCAGCTTTCGTTCAATGATCGTGGCAAATTGATTGCTAATAACAGATAATTGAGTTTCCTCGAAAGCATTGAACGGCGTACCTCGCAGAATCTTCAATAGCCCTAGAGGTGAATTTTTGGAGATTAGCGGGATAATGTAAACTGACGTTTTCTCGCCTAATTCCTTTAGCTTTAACTCAGTTGTTATTTCGGTGAGTTGCAATATCGATACCGGATCACTGAACTGGCGAGGCTGGCCACTTTTCAAGATATCCCGATAGAGATTATCATGGCTGAAAATCCTTAATGAATCAGGATTGTTCTCGACTTGTGATGGGTTATTTCTCTCGAAATATTTTTCCTGAAAATGAGATTTTCCCGTGCCAAAATGATTTTGATCTCTATCAATAGTTTCGATAGAGGTGGCAACGGCACCGAACGTTTTCTGGAGTGTTTGATTTACCTGAGTGATAATGTTTTCGAGTGGGTCATCTCGGTTGAGGGCTTCGTTTAATGCATTTACTAAGCTGATTGTGGCAGTTTTTTGATCAACTCGTTTTTCCAGTTGTGCGGCCCAATTCTGGGTTTCTTCGATCAGACTGACTTTTTCTAAACCAACTGCAATTTGGCGTCCTAGACTGAACAAAAGTTTTTCGGTTTCGCGGTCTAAGTGATCATTCGAATTATTTCCTATCAGGATGAGACCCAATAATCCACTACTGCCTATAAGTGGGATGGAGAATATAAGTTGTGAAGTTTCAGAGGATTGCCGAACATATTCATTCTCAATGGGTAAGTCTTGAAGATTGAGAATTCTCTCAGATGAATTCTCAAGTTCGATTACACAACGTCCCAGATCTAAAATAGAAGAAAAATCACTCAAGCCCCTTGATGCCGCGATGGTTAATTCATTATTCCCAATGGTATCGAGTATGATGGCTAATTGCTCATAGCCAAGCGGTTGAAAAACTTGGGACACTGCAACATCTAGAAGCGTATCCAGTTCAACCGACTGATTAATAACCATGGTCATAGCATTAAGAGCGTCGAGCTCTACCATGCGTTGGGCCATGGGGTCTGGGATACCTCGTTTTTTGGGCGTGAATTGCATTCTCTGCTTCATGTGCGATAACTTATGTGTTTTTCGGTTTGTGGCTTGAAATAAAACTGACCGATTTCACCGCAAAACCCGTGTAAATGCCGGGATTTTCTCACTATTTATTTTGGGATACTTTCCGGCATTTATTTATACATGTCACCTTAGAAATCTAAGATAGGTAAAGAAAGCATTATCATGTCGAATATTTTTAGTAAATAAATCCGAGTCCGGTGATTTTTGAATCTATCGAGTTAGTTGTTTATTGACACTCATGATTTTCTTGTTTTTTGCTGACCATGCGATGTATCGTAGGCACTAGATCTGTTGTTAGAAATGATTTCGAAATAAATGCATCCGCACCAGCTTTTAGGGCAGCATCCTCGTAGGCATCAAATAATTGTGCGTAGAATTCTGGGGGTAGCAATGTGGTAATAACAATGACACAATCAGATATTAGATCACGAACCCTTGGGACGAGTTCAAAGCCGTACATATCTGGCATTTTGAGGTCCAATAATGCTGCTTGAGGTGCATGGTTTTGAATTGTAGCAATCGCTTCTTCCCCATTTTTAGCAACACCTACAATATCAAGTTCTTCGTGGTGATGTTGTTTGATGTGTGTAGTTATGGTATGTAAGAAATTTGGGTTATCGTCAACAACAAATAATCTGATTGGGGCATTCATTGAATCACCTGATAGTATAGCTCTCTTGTTGTTATTACGCGATCTCTCATGAAAACGAAATTAAAACCATATGGATGATATCCAGTCGGTTTTGTTGAACCACACAAATGGAAGTTTTGTTTACTAGCTTAGCATAGCCATGGTTGATGAGAAACCGTATTTCTACGGATTCTTATATACGTAGTAATTCTGAATTGCAGTTTTCGATTTTATTGTCAGTTTACAGAAAGGGAATATGAACCGTGATATTATTAGTTCCCAGCACCTTATCGAATGGTTCAGGATGACTCTCAACAAGGATAAAGATCCTAGTGTGAGGATATATTTCCTGATATGTGTAAGCTCACGAATTTTGTTGAGGTGTAGAATGGCTAAAGACACTAATATACTCATTGTTGAAAACCAACCTAAATTCTTGCAGGCTCAGTCGAGGGCTCTCGGCAAAGCAGGATATGCCGTTTCCGAAGCCAGTTCTGGTGAAAAGGGGCTAAACGCCGCCAAAAACCAAACACCAGATATTATTCTCTTGACAATTGGATTACCAGATCTCAGCGGTATCGAGGTGTGTAAAACCATCAAGTCTGATCCAGCTACAAAAGATATTTACATCATCCTGATATCAGGCAGTCAAACCGATGAAGCTATCGTTGAGGCATGTTTCAATAGCGGTGCTGAATCGTATATTCGTAGACCAATTTCGGAAAGAGAATTGTTGGTACAAGTTCATACAATAAATCGTCTTAGAAAAACTACGGAAAAACTACGCGCAAAACAAGGTGAAATCAATACTTTGCTGGAAAACTCCCCAGACCTCATTTGGTCAATTGATGCACAGTATTACTTGATTGCAGGAAACCCGACTTTTTATTCATATGTCTACGATTATGCCCAAACCTCTCTTAGGCCTGGAGATTATCTCTTAAATATTGGTTTGACCGATAAAATCAACCAAGAATGGCGAGGATATTATGATCGGGCATTGGGGGGTGTAAGCTATGCGTTAGAAATTGAAATACAATCTTCTCCATCACCCAGAATGATCGAATTCAAATTCACTCCAATTCTCAAATCTGATAATTCTATTGAGGGAGTGACGGTTTACGGCAGAGATATTACCAATCACAAGCTTGCTACAAAATCACTCCGACAATGGGAGAGGATTCTCAACGAAACTCAACGGCTGACTAAAGTTGGGGGTTGGGAATGGGATGTCATAAATAAAACAATGTTCTGGACTGATGAGGTTTATCATATCCATGGACTTGTCCCTGGAGAAATAAAATATGGATCGCCAGATCATATTGATCGCAGTCTGGAATGCTATCGGGAAGAAGATCGCAAAATAGTTGGGAATGCCTTCAATAAATGCATTAAAAAGGGGATTGAATACGATTTGCAATTCCCCTTCACGAGAGTTTGTGGTGAGAAAATATGGATACGAACAAGAGCCCGTGCTGTTAAAGAAAATGGAAAGATCACACGGATTGTGGGAAATATCATGGATATCACCGAACGCGTGCAGGCAGAAGAAGCGATGCAACTATTTCAGTTCGCGATCTCAAATTCCCGCGAAGCTCTATATTTGATGGGACCAGACTCATATTTCATCGATGTTAGTGAATCAGCTTGTAAAATGTTGGGGTATTCGAAGGATGAACTCTTAAGAATGTGTGTTCTTGACATCGACTCTGAATTTTCTGAAAAAGTGTGGTCATCCCATTGGGATGATCTTAGGGAACGAGGATCATTTCTCATAGAAACAACCCATCAAAGAAAAGATGGCACAACTCTCCCAGTTGAAATAGGAGTCAATTACATAAAATTCGGTGATAAGGAGTTTAATTGCGCCTTTTCTAGAGATATATCTGAGCGCAAAGAAGTCGCCGATTTAATGGAGATCGAGCGTGATTTAGGAGTCGCTCTTGCTAAAGCGGAATCCTTGGATGAAGCCTTGAATACCTGCTTAGAGATTGCTCTTCAGGTTCCAGGGTTCGATAGTGGGGGGATATATTTTGTCAATGAACAATCTGGTGACTTAGAACTCATTGTATACCGAGGCTTGTCCCAAGAATTCGTGGAATTTACATCCTATTACTCTAGCGATTCAGAGAATGCCAGATTGGTAATGAAGGCAAGGCCGGTTTATGTAAATTACGAGCGGGTACGTTTCGATCTAAATGAGATGTCATCGAAGGAGGGGTTACGATCTGCAGCAATTTTGCCTATGCAACATCAAGATCAGGTAATTGGATGTTTGAATGTTGCTTCGCATACTTTAGAAAGTATTCCAATGTTCTCCCGAACTTCGCTTGAAACGATCTCATCACATATTGGTACCTTTATCATGCAGACAAAACACCATGAGGCGTTGCAAGAAAGCGAAAATCGCTATCGTTCTCTCTTCGAAGGGGCAAATGATGCTATTTTTCTTCTCGACGTAGATGGTAATCATATCGATGCCAACAAAACAGCCGCGGACATGCTAGGGTATTCGCTCAAAAACCTAATTGATTTGCCCTATCGAGATATTGTTGCACCTCATCAGCACGCACAATCTGATCTTGTTTTGCAGTCATTGCTCGCTGGGAAAAGTGTATCGCCCTATGAATGTGTTTTTAGGAAAAGGAATGGTGATGAATTCCCCGTTGAAATCAATGTATCATTAATTCAAAGTGGTAACGACAAGCCCTTACTTATTCAAAATATTGTTCGTGATATTACAGACCGAAAGCGGGCAGATTCTTCATTGCGGGCATCATTAAATGAGAAAGATGTATTGTTGCGGGAAATTCACCATCGCGTCAAGAATAATTTGCAAGTGATCTCTAGTTTGTTGAATATTCAATCCCGCAGTACACAGGACAGACTGGCGCTGGCGGCATTGAATGAAAGCAGAGATCGTGTTCGGTCGATGGCTCTCGTTCACGAGATGCTCTATCAATCCTCCGAACTGGCTGAGATCAGTTTCACTAACTATTTGCATTCGCTTACAGCGCGTTTGTTGAGAAATAACAGCGCCGAAGCTAGGTTGGTGAAATTAGATATAAAGGCTGCGAATACTACGCTTAAACTTGATGAAGCGATTCCCTGTGGATTGCTGGTAAACGAGCTCGTAACGAATTCACTAAAACATGCCTTTCCTCCTGGGAGAAGAGGGATAATCGAATTAGAATTTAATGAAACTTCTACAGAATATCATCTAAATGTTTGCGATAATGGAGTTGGAATTCCTCCAAAAATTGATATTCACAAAACAGATACTCTTGGTTTACGATTAATACATATGTTAGTGGAGCAGCTAAACGGGAAAATCTCTCTGACAAGAGATCATGGAACGAAGGTAAATATTGTCTTTCCAAAAGAGGATTTCATAGATGGGCATGAACAATATGAATGAACCGAGACTCCTGATCGTTGAAGATGAGCGCGTTGTTGCTGAAGATATTCGTGATATGGCGGTGGATTTAGGCTATCATGTTTTGGGAATAGCATCTAAGGGATATGAAACAATCGAATTGGTTGCCAAATCCAAACCTGATATGGTTCTCATGGATATTGGGTTGAAGGGGGAGTTAGACGGTGTTAAGGTTGCTGGGATTATTCGAGATCGTTTTAATACCCCAGTTGTTTATATAACCGCTTATGCGGACGATGATACCCTTGCCAGGGCGAAGCTAACCGAACCTTTGGGATATATCGTCAAGCCTTTTGATAGACAAGAGCTTAACTCTATTTTAGAGATGGCCTTCTACCGAAAAGGGATGGAAGAACAACTTCGTGAGAGTGAAGAACGCTTCAGGAATATCTCGGAATTAGCAGGGGTAGGTATCGTCCACTCAAATGCGAATGGAGAATTTCAATTTGTCAATCAACATTTTTGTGATCTTCTAGGATTTTCCAGTGCAGAATTATTGACCAAATCATATCCAGATATCACCCATCCTGATGACCTTGAGGAAAACCTAACCTTAACCAAACAGCTCGTTTCAGGAGAAATATCAAAGTTTGTTCTAGAAAAGCGTTACATTCGCAAAAATGGTGGCAGCATCTGGGTTCGGCTGACAGTGACATTAATTCGAGATAGTTCTGGAGCTCCAGAGAACTTTATCAGTGTTGTCGAAGATATCTCAGAACGAAAACAAGCTGATGAGGAATTGAAACTTTCAGAGGAAAAGTTTTCCAAGGCATTTCATGGTAGTACCGCGTTGATGATGATCAGTTCTATCGCTACTGGGGAATATGATGAAGTAAATGATACATTTGTTCAGGTGACCGGCTATACAAGGGAAGAGGCAATTGGAACGACATCGATTGACTTGGGATTAATGGCACACCAAGCACGACAACAATTGATCACTGAACTGCAATCTGCTGGCCAAGTTCGTGAAATGGAGCTTGAACTGAATAAAAAGAGTGGGGAGATCATGTATTGTTTCTTTAGTGGGGAGATTATCACAATTGCAGGTGAAGATAAACTTCTATCTATTGCTCAAGATATTACCGACAAAGTTCATGCAGAAGCAGCCCTCCGTGATCGAGAACACTATATTGAAACGCTTCATAACAGTATGCCGGACGAAATATGTGTGATCGGTCCAGATCACAGGGTATTAGATGCCAATAATGCTCTCCTTGTGGCGGTTGGACTTGACCGGAAAGAAGCAATCGGGCGTCTTTGTTATGAAGTGCTCTATGGCTTTGAAAATCCATGTCGCCATTATGGTAAGGATTGTGGGTATGAGCAGGTGTTTGAAACCAGTCTTCCGCAAAGTTATCTTCATCTAGATTTAGATAATCAAGAAGGCAGAACACACATTGATTATCAAATGTCCCCTCTCCTGAATAAGCATGGCGAAGTTGATGCTGTAATATCAGTTGGCAGGAACGTCACCGAATTTTTCTATTGGCAACGCGCATTACAGGAGTCTGAAGCTATGCTTCAATCCATTTTCCGGGTTGCGCCGGTGGGGATTGGTTTGGTTGATGAAGATCGCAACATAATTTGGGCAAATGACGCACTTTATAATATGACCGGGTACTCTGTCACGGAATTGGAAGGCCAGAATGCTCGAATTCTGTATGCATCTGATGAAGAATATGAAAATGTTGGTCGAGCAAAATTCCAACAGAGCATAGAAAAAGGTACAAGTTCAATTGAAACTCATTTAGTTTGCAAAGACGGTTCCGCCATCGAAATTTTGCTTAACTCCACACCCATTGATCCAGATGATCAATCTCAAGGAATGACATTTACAGCATTGGATATCACCGAACGCAAGAAGGCAGAAAGATCATTGCGAGAAAGTGAGAAGCGTTATCGCAATCTCTTCGATAGCGTGCCTGTGGGAATCTATCGATCAACACCCGGAGGCCGTTTCTTGGATGGAAATCCAGCGTTGATGAAAATTTTGGGTTTCCCAGACCATAAAACTATGTTAGCTGCCAACATCAACGACTTATATCTATCGGATTGGACTCGTGAGCAAGAGTTGGAAATGATCGAGCAAAATGGATTCATTAGCAACCATCGCATGCGACTAAAGCGCTTTGATGGCACTGTCCTCTGGGTACAGGATAGTGCAAACGCAATCCGCGATGAGACTGGAAAGACACTTTATTACTATGGCCGTTTGGAAGACATAACTGAGAATGTAAAAGCTGCACACGCGATAGAACAACGTGCCATACAAATGACCCTGCTGAATGATGTGGGCAGTCACATTGCAGCGATGTTGGATTTGGATAATCTCCTTGAGCAAATAGTTTCATTGGTGCAATCGACATTTGGGTACCATCATGTAGCCATCTTCACCCTAAATCACGATAAGCAAGAGGCCGTTATGGAAGCTTTGGCAGGGGAATTCAGGCACTTATTCCCACTGAGTCATAGCTTACCTTTCGGTCAAGGAGTAGTTGGTTGGGTCGCGCTGAATAAGGAATG
Organism: uncultured Anaerolineales bacterium; assembly: GCA_964458115.1. GTDB lineage: Bacteria > Chloroflexota > Anaerolineae > Anaerolineales > UBA11858 > NIOZ-UU35. The sequence goes on from CAYWIC010000169.1 coordinate 9,584, forward strand.
CTATTTCACGAACAATTCTGAATCCGATCAGCAGTATGTCAATTTGTATCCGAATGTGATTCCAACAATTTCTGAGCTAGCGGTTCCTGTAATTTTGAGCGAAGAATTCCTCGGCATTCTAGACGTCCAAAGCCCTGAACCCAATGCTTTTGACCAGAATGATATTTTGGTAATGGAGACTTTGGCGAATCAAATTGCAATTGCGATAGGGAATGCAAACTTGCTTGAACAGATTAAGGCTGGACGTCAGCGGCTGTCACACCTTTCTCATCGACTGGTAGAGGCACAAGAGGGAGAACGCCGGCGTATCGCCCAGGAACTACATGATGAAATTGGTCAGACCTTGACTGCGTTATCGATATCTTTAGATGGCTTGACATCCTATGAAATGAGCGATCAGGTGCGCGAACAAGTTTCTGATCTGATCAAACAGACCCAAGAATTGACTGCCCAAGTACACCGTCTGTCGCTTGGGCTACGACCTACAATTTTGGATGATCTTGGGTTGGCCCCCGCAATGGCTTCTCTCTTTAGCCGTATTACTGCTCAAGCTGGATTGGAAGTCTCTTTCAAACACACGGGCATTAATGGGGTGCGATTCCCACCAGATGTTGAGATTAATGCTTATCGCATTGTTCAAGAGGCCCTCACGAATATTGTGCGTCATGCCAAAGTAGAGAGTGCTATGATCCAAGTTTGGGTTGAATCAGATCTGCTTTGGTTACAGATTCAAGATGAGGGTTCAGGCTTCGATTTGCAATCTGCCATAGATGGCAAAAAAAGCATGGGCGTGATCGGAATGTCAGAACGTGCCGCTTTGACCGGGGGTATTCTCACAGTGGAAACAACCCCAGGCAAGGGCACTCTTATTTCGGCCAGGCTCCCGCTAGTTCCCAAGCGGTTGGATCGGAGGGAAAGTGAGCGAGACTAAGATCTTATTAGCGGATGATCATCAAGTAGTGCGCTTTGGGTTACGCGCACTTTTGGATGCAGAGCCCAATTTTGACGTGATTGGTGAAGCAAAAGACGGCCTCGAAGCAATAAAACTTGTTGAAACTTTAAGACCAGATGTGCTTGTTTTAGATTTGATGATGCCCAAACTCACAGGCATGGAAGTGTCGAGGCAAATTTCGAAACGATTTCCAAAGATTAAAATCGTCATTCTTTCGATGACTCTACTGCAGTAACTCAGGCAAAACAGAAGCGTTGAGCAACAAAA
>CAYWIC010000170.1:0-10758 GCA_964458115.1 uncultured Anaerolineales bacterium
TTTTTGTTGCTCAACGCTTCTGTTTTGCCTGAGTTACTGCAGTAGAGTCTACCATTGATCCCCAAAAACCTGCGCATTCGCGATTGTAAGGGGCTGTGGCGTTTGACCATGACAACCGTCTTGGTGCACTCGCGCGCTAAGCGTTGCGGAATGGATCCGAACAAGCGTTGCTCTAAGAGCCCTTCTGAGGGTGCATGTACGATCACCAAATCGTGAGCTTCCGCTTCTTCAAGAATACATTGATACTCATCTTCTGCAGGCAAAATTTGCACCCAGGCCTGAACGTTATTCTCCTCTGCCAACCTGCGAAGCCTGGATGCCGCCCGATAGCGTCCGAAATCCCCCATATCAGGCGGGACAACCTGGAGTAGGGTAATCGACGAGGAGAGTTCATGATAATTCTCGTAATCATGAGCCTGAATACGAGCTAATTTCAATGCCAGGGGAGCGTGGAAATCTCCCCGCGTAGCAACAAGGATCTTTCGTGGCGCCTCGCGTTTTCGGAATCGCACGAAGGCGACATCGCAAGGAGGGTCAATGCCAATCATATCGATGATCGGGTTGGAAACCTCTCCGCCCTTATAAGAATAGCCAGGCCAACCCATCATCAACAGATTTACATCCTGCTCCTCAACGGTCATTTGGATAACCTGTCCAACATTTCTACCCAAACGCAAAAGGCTGTGAACAGGGATACCCATTCCTTCAGCACCTTTATAAACATCTCGAATCACTTTGTGGCCCGTAGATAAATATTCCTGACCTTCAATCAACGACAATTGAGTCGGAACCTGAACAACGTGCAATGCCAGCAATTCACCATTCTGATCAGCAGCGATGATGCCACCCAAAAAACCGAGCAAACGGGCTTGTTGGGGGTTGTTCACCGGCACCATAACCGTGAATTCTCGCGAAGTCAGTTGGCGCTCTGAAATAATTGGGGCAGGAACCTTGGGAGTAACGCGTGATTTTGTATACGCGAAATAGATCACTCCCCCAACCCCGATCCAAACCAGGCTGACGATCCAGGCTACAGGTTGAAAGACAACCTGATAAAAGGCTAAGGCCAGATTGATGGTAATTCCCAGCGCAGGCAGCCAGGGGAACAGTGGCGTTTTGAATCCTTTCCCCAATGCGGGGTCAGCATTGCGCAAAATGATCAACGCCCCATTGACCAGCGCGAAAGAGAGCAAGAACAGCACACTGGCCGCTGAGCCGACCACCTCGATGGGTAAAAACACTGCCATGCCCACGAAAATCAATCCTGTGACCATAACCGCGATTTGAGGCGTGCGTCGAACAGGATGGATTGTTGCCAGTACATTAGGCAACATACGTTCGCGCCCCATGGAAAAAGCCACCCGAGAGGAGGCCATCACCGTAGCATTCAGCGCAGACATGGTCGACAGTAACCCCCCAAACACAATGATCAACACACCTACCGCTGGCATAAAGTTCTCAGCCGCCCGCACGATGCCCGTCTCTTTGAAAATTCCTAGAATCTCCCAAGTCGTATTGATCGCTGGGTCTGCCGGATCAAGAACCTGTGCGCCAGGGATGCCTAGCTCTGCAGGTTGTTTCCCAAAGATATCCCCGAATGTGGTGGGGTCCACGGCCCCCAGGCTGACCAGCACGATCAACAAATAGATCAACACCGCGATCGACAGCGATGTAAAGGTCGCCTTGGGGATATTTCGGGTTGGGTCTTTGATCTCCTCACTAACCGTGGCGATCAAGTCGTACCCTTCGAAGGCAATAAAGGTCAGCCCCATGGTGACGATCACTCCCCCAAAGCCCTTCGGCAAAAAGGGTGTGAAATTGTCTACGAAGAGAGTCGGCTCATTGAATATGGCGATCACACCAAAAGCTGCAAAAATACCCAGCACGATGATCTTGGCCATGGTGATGATATTCTCGGCTTTGCCGGTCACATCCGCGCCATAAACATTCAACGAGATGAAAAATGCGCTCACTGCAAAAGTGACCAAAGCCACAGATCCTCCATGCCCTAGCATGCCTACCAACATTTCTGATATTGAGGGCGCGTAACTATGGAGCAGTTCCATAAAATAGCCCCCAAAACCCACCGCGTATAGAGCACATGCCACCGAATAAGCAAACCACAGCATCCATCCTGAAAGGAACCCCAGCACCCCAGGGAAGGCATGTTTGGCAAAGGCATAGCCTCCCCCTGCCTCAGGGATCGCAGATGCCAATTCGGCATATGTGAATGCTGTAATCAGGGTAACGAAAGCGTTCAGCACAAAAGCCAATATGGCCCCAGGGCCCGCTTCGCCCGCTGCCAATCCCGTTAAGACAAAAATCCCCGCCCCAATCATGGCCCCCACCCCGATCATAGTGGCGTCAAAGTAACCCAATGTGCGTGCCAGCGTAACTTGTTCTTTTTGAGACATTCTCTAGGATTCGACGCTTTCCTCGTTGCTAATCAAAATAAAAAAGGAGAAAGTTCCCTTATTTTTGATCTCTTTTAACCCGCCGCAGAAATGCGGGAGTATTCAATCCGCTTTCCAACAAATACGTTAGGTAATGATTCATCAGGCGCTCGAGTTCCGTCATCACTTGCGGGAGGATTTGTGCCCGGCGCGCATCTCGATAACTGCTGCGCTGAAAATGGCGCAGGTATTTGAGCGTCTGCATCGACACCGGGCGCGCCTCGGAAACAGTACTCCCACAACCTGGGCAGAGCACCCCCCCCTGCGCAGCGGAGAAGAATTGATCTTCGGCCTGGATTTGTTCTTCACAATCCATACAGCTGATTAGCTGCGGACGAAATCCAATGTGATCTAATAAACGGATCTCGAAATATCGCACAACAACTTCCGGGGGATCCCCCCGGTTCAATCGTGTCAAGGTATTACCCAACAACCGGTATAGGGTGCGATTCTCTTCTTCTTCAAATGTAAAGCGATCCAATAATTCAGCAGCGTAGGAAGCATAGCCCACCAAAACCAGATCATTGCGTAAGGGGATCAGAGGTGCCAGGGCTTCAGCCTGGGTGAGCACAAAAAAACTGCGCCCGCGGGCCAGCAGCAGGCTGGAACGCATGAATGGCTCCAGGTGCCCGGCTTTGCGCGAGCGCGGCTTGCGCACCCCCTTGGCAACAGCAGAAATTTTGCCCAGTTCGCGTGTATACAGCGTCAGCATCCGATCCGCTTCTCCCCACTCACGATAGCGTAAGACAATTCCTTCAACACGTAATGAACGCGGTTTAGCGGCCATTGAAATTCAACCAATCTCAGCTTATCGAACGTAGATCGGGTTACTGTAAATCCAACCTCTGCGTTTTCCCCGGTAAAACAGAAAGGCTTCGACGCGATACACACCTGGGTCTGTCGTGATATAGGTACAAGCTTCACGATCTTTCCAAGTTTTGAGAATTTTGCCATTCCTGAGCAACTGGCATTCCGTACGTATGGGCAACTTTATTTGCAGGGTGACTCCGTTGGCAGCAGGGATCTCCTCACCAGCCCACGCTTCAGTACCTAAACCCTGGGCTGTGAACCGGAAGCCACGAGTGGGAACCGGCAAATCATATCCGACGAAAGCGTGTCCTTTGCGAAGCGCATCGATCACCATGCGGCTATCGTTGACTGCATCACCGCCAAATGGCTCAGGGGTGTAAATATGTGTATTGACTGCCCGGAAATGGAACTCGTAGGGAAATAGGATGCGCGTCAAGGGGCCTAACCTACCGATCATGGCATGGGCATCCGAACCGCCTATTGCCACCACGCGCTGGCCCTGGTTGAGCAACTCATCCCATTTTTGAAGCACTTCATCAAAAGGACCATGGGCAATCGACGCAGGGTTAAAAGCATAAAATATCGCCGGCAATTTACCCTTGAGCAGCGATTTGAACTCCGACATGGCATTCCACAGTTCGATCCCTGTATAATCTCGCACATCCCAATCCACCCAAGAGAGATTTTCCTCTCCAAAAGCAGGCGCAGCAAAATCGGTTGGGTGAGCGAAGAAAGACAAACCGTCCACTTCCTTGACAGCATCGATCAACTGTTGTGGGTCTTTGGCAAAGGGAGCCATTTCCTTGCCCGCACCGAAGATCAGCATATGATTCTTTTGCGGCTTTCGAGTTTGATCGTGCACTTCTTCCCCCACCAACATCAACAGCTTTTGATCACCATCGCCGTAATATCCCTCTGGTCCTTTGACCCAAACGTTATGATCGGTAACAATCACCGCGTCGATACCAGCCTTAATTGCTGCCTGGGCGATCTCTTCATGAGTTCCCCGCCCATCAGAGTAAGGGGTGTGCATGTGCAGGTTGACAATGTATTCGTGCATAGAGAGTCCAAAAATCGTTAATTGACGATCCTAATATCGAACGGTATAATCCAGGCCTGCTAGGAGCAAGATGGATTTTCAGTCCATTGGCTCTAACAGATCACAGGAGGTTTTTTCGTGGAAGCTTATTTAGATGTCGCATTGATTATAACGTCAATTGCGTTGATTGCGAGTGTAATCCTGCAAAGCAAAGGGGCCGGGCTAGGCGGCCTAACAGGTGGTGACACGGGTGGTATCTTCACTGCTCGTCGCGGCGTAGAAAAACTACTCTTCCGGGTCACCATTGGCCTGAGCTTTTTATTCTTCTTCTTGGCTATGCTAACCGTTCTGACCACCGGATAGTTGATTTTACTGGGGCGCAAAAACCTGAGTAGCTCGGATGCGTGCGCGTGTCCGGTCTCTAGGGCCGTTGCGCCCTTTTTTCTTGTCTGCAAATGAAGAGATTGCGTTGGCAATTGCTGATCGTATTCCTGGCGCTAATCGCCATTGGTGTACTACTGGTTGGGCAACAACCAGTAGTTGTGCAGCCATTGGCGCCTGAGCCAGTCACCGGTGGCAGCTACACCGAAGGCTTAGTGGGTGAATTCTCGCGGCTGAATCCTGTTCTGTCGTTCTACAATTCCGCTGACAGAGATATCAACCGCCTGCTTTTCGACAGCCTGGTTCGTTTTGATGACCGCGGCATACCCCAACCGTTAATCGCCGAATCATGGGGAATATCACGCGATGGCACCGTTTATAATTTCTCCATGCGCACCGACGCCATCTGGCACAATGGGGAACCTGTCACAAGTGCCGACATCATCTTCACCATCAATCTTTTGAAGAGCCCGGGAATCCCCATTTCTGAAGACCTACGCGTTTTTTGGGATGAAATTGAAGTCGTTGGACTAGATGAGCATACAATTCAATTTCGACTTCTTGAACCGTTTGCACCCTTCTTAGATTATCTGACCTTTGGGATTCTCCCCGCTCACTTACTGGAAGGTCGGACACCTGAGGCGTTGATTGCTGATCCCTTCAACCTGAGTCCTGTCGGTAGTGGTCCTTATCGCTTCGAACAATTGCTAGTCGAGGCAGGCCAGATTACAGGAGTTGCTTTAACGGCATTTGATGAGTACCACGAAGGCCGGCCATTCATCGATCAGATCATCTTTCGCTATTTCCCCGATCAAGTATCGGCATTGTCTGCCTACCGAGAAGGTAACATCCAAGGCATCAGCCAGATCTCACCAACCATCCTGGCTGACGCACTCGAAGAGCCCAACCTAAACTTTTATACTGGCAGGCTTCCCGAACTCTCGATCATCCTGATGAATTTGGATGACCCCGAGAAACCCTTCTTCCAGGATTCTTCCATTCGTAGAGCTCTGCTCACTGGGCTCAACCGCCAATGGATGGTAGACCGTGTGCTCAACAGTCAGGCTGCCATCGCTGACGGGCCCATCTTCCCAAATACCTGGGCTCATTATGAAGGCATCGCGCGCATCAATTATGACCGCGAAGCCGCCCTCAAGATGATCAAAGATGCCGGCTATACTATCCCAGCGGAAGGCGGTGACGTGCGCGCCAGCGAAGATGGCATCTTTTTCTCCTTTACCCTGCTCCACCCAGAAGGAGAACCCTATTCATCACTGGCTCAATCTATCCAAAAGGATTGGTCTTCTTTGGGGATCAACATCGCCCTGCAAGCTGTTCCCTACGAGCAATTGATCAACAATCATTTGGAGACCCGCAACTACGAAGCTGCCTTGGTTGATTTGAATTTATTCCGCTCCCCTGACCCTGACCCCTATCCCTTCTGGCATCAAACCCAGTCCACAGGGGGACAAAACTACGCCATGTGGGACGACCGACAAGCCAGCGAATATCTCGAACAGGCTCGCATCCTTGTCGATCCATCTGAACGGACGCGCCTTTACCGCAACTTTCAGGTTCGCTTTGCAAGTGAACTCCCTGCATTACCGCTCTTCTACCCCATGTATACCTACGGAGTTGATTCCCAAATCAAGGGTGTGCGCATTGGTCCGCTCTTCGACACCCCCGACCGCTTCGCTACAGTAACTGACTGGTTCTTGTTTGCTGAGCGCAGCGGTGGAGTGTCAGCAGAAGACTCGACACCATAACGATCAATATCTCCCCGATCACGCAAGTCAAAAGCAGCGAAAAATAAAAAGGTCCTTGAGGTTTGATTACCTCAAGGACCTTTTTTCAAATATTAATTTTACTTAAGGTGACCCGAACAGAGCATCTTCCATTTCAAGTAAACTCTTCGCAAGAACGTCCAAATCAGATTGAGCGGCATAGGGGTCATCTTCCATTTCATCGAGCACCAAGTCCAGGCGCTGCTGCAGAGCAGTCACAATTTCACGTTGATCTTCAGGCAGTAAACTAGACACTTTGGCCAGCGCCTCTCCTGTTCTATCCAACGCGACCCTTGCCCTAGCTGGATCATCCACTGCCAAGGCCAGCAAGGCGTTTGATACATCCAGACGAGCATCCAAGATGGAGATGTGTAAATCAAACCCATCCTGAACCGCGATTAGCTGCTCGTTTTCTGTTGCCAAAGGCTGCAAATCCTCGATTTGTGCTTCCAATACCCCAATTTGATTTTCCAGTTCTGCAGCTTGTTCGGCAGCCACCTGCTGCTCACTCTGGATTTGGCTGCTTAACTCCCTGTTGCTTTGAACCTCTGGCCGGTACAGCAGATATACTGCGGCCAGAAATCCTAATCCAAACACAATCAACAATCCCAGCGTCCAACGAACTAACGCGCGAAAGAAACGCCGGACCCTGCTTTCTTGCTTTGGCTCTTCTTCTTCGGCATCGGAAACAGCTTCTGTATCAGCTTCTGCTATAGGTTCTGGTTCAATTTCTTCAACCGGTGGGATTGGCTCTGTGATCTCCGAGTCTCCAACCAAAGGGGCAGGGGATGCGGTATTTGCATCCGGTGAACCAGCTTCAATACCACCCTCATTTGTGGTGGGGAATTCATTTTCCAATTCAGTCATGCTTATCTCCTATCTAAGATATCTTGCTCATAAAAGGTGATCCTACGATTCCAAAATAAATAACCCCAAAACTCATTAAGGGTTTTCAGGATGTTGAATGGCACCTAACAGCTCGCGCAGCCCATCCAAAAAATACTCGAACTCTACCGTCTCAGAGCGCAAATCATTCATCTCATCCAATAAGAATTCTGACTGTTCGAGCACAATCGTGATATCTTCATCGATTTGATCGACACGCTCGCCGACCCCCTCGAGATTCGAGAGTCGCTCTCGCAGCCCTGCCAAATCATGCGCCAGAACGCCAATCTGTTCGCCAAGGATCTCAATCTGGCGATTGTACTCTGAAAGTTGGCCTGGGCGCACATATCGCAAACCACCATTGATACCACCCAGGATTCCCAGGCTTAGTACCAGCGCCAGAACAAAGGCAATCAAACTGCATAAAATTGACATTCCCCAGGCTTGCCCGCGTGTGACCGTTTTGACTTTGGGCAATTCTTTTGGCTCAACGGTCTCAGGAATTGCCGCTTCGGCATCTGGGGCATCTTCATGCGACAGGCCATCTTCAGGAATGACTTCCTCGGATTCATCTGCCAAATCTGTCTCAAATGATTCTTGTTCTGAAACAGATTCATCATCAGAAGCTGGTTCATCATCGGACGGGGGCTCATCTGGCTCCAAACTCACCAAAGGCGAGATGCGTTCCACAAATGCAGGACCAATGCCTTCAACTTCTAGCAAATCGTCTAGAACACCAAAAGGACGCGCCGCGCCAATCCGCTCAGCAATGGCTGGGCCCACACCTGGCAAGGAGATCAAATCATCTTGTGAAGCCGTGTTCAGATTGATTAATTCAGACATCGCACCCTCCATTCTTACGGATGAAGTGAATAACAGAATACCCTTAGTATAGCCGAATTTTTCTGATTATGCAGAGATTCTTCAAGGGGTCGCTGGGAAACGCCGTGGGACTATCCAGATTTAGGGGTGAGTGGGGTGCTGAGCACCCCACTCACCCCTAAATCTGGGGGATCACCCCGGCAATTCCTAGAGAGCCTCTTCAAGAATTCCCAGTGGGGTTCCCTACTACTTCCTATTGTCTAATCTTCCGAGATATAGAAACACCCCACTACTTTCATAGTGGGGTGAGAAATGGGTATCCGCCACTTACACCAATTTTTTTAACGAATATTCGGCGGATTTTGGACTAGCGGAAGGGCGCTTGAACAACGCCCTTCCGCTAGAAATGAGAAAAGTTACTTCGTTTTGACCTTGATGGTCTTGGGGCGTTCTTCTTCCACTTTGGGAATTCGCAGGTTCAAGATACCGTTATTCAAAGAAGCTTCAGCATTAGCGGATTCCAATTTGGTGGAAAAGCGTAGTCGGCGATGGAAGTTCCCAGTCGCGCGCTCGCTGCGCAGGTAGTTGTCATCTTCTTCGACTTCGTTCTTGAACTCACCGCTGAGATCCACAACGTTCTCGAGGATTTCGATATTCAGATCATCAGCCTCTAACCCTGGCAGGGTCGCGACGATCACGAATGCATCCTGTTCCTCTTTCACATCAACGGGGACGTGCACATCACTGTGTAGACCAACATTGCGGGCAACACGGTCACCGGGGTAATAGCGCATCATGCGGGCTCGACTTCGGGGGGGGGCGTATAAAGTCATCATTTGTTATCTCCTATAAACCTGATTGAATATTTTTGATTACGGACATAATCATACAAGGTTCTTATTAGAGAAATACAAATGAAACATAAGAAGACCGCAAACGATGTATAAGTGTTTTATTAGCGGAAAAGAGCCTGGGTTGCGTTACAACCCAGGCTCTTTTCCGCTAATCATGTTGCAGCTACTTGCTTTGGGCAACTACGATCATGGATGACGAGTCAATATTGAATGAACTGCTGTCAAAATCGCCGTATGTGTGAAGGATATCGAAACCAGTTTTATCGAAATCTTGAAGGATTTCACGAACGTCCTGAAGATGATGTATCGCAGAAAGCGTGTGCCGCTCAATACGGCCATCAGGCAACAAGCAATCGTAATGCCAATGGAAATTTATCCCCCAATCTACTCTTTCCCATTGGCTACTGACTTGGACCGGATTGCCAGATTGGGGATGGGTAAAGATCGATTCATTTTCCGATTGCCCCTCATCTGGAAGATTTGAAAGCAGGCTTGGGTTGGGCAAACTGATGATCAACACACCTCCCGCTGCCAGATGCATACGAGCTCGATGTAGAGCAACCTGTCGATCTTCGAGCAAGAGGGTGCTATATGTATTGCACGGAATCAAGATGAGGTGGAACCGAGCCGCAAGGTAGTATCTGCGCAAATCGCCGCGCACCAAAGCTACTCGATTTCTGATCGAATTGGAAAGGCGCCTTCGAAGTTGATCCAGCATGGCTGGATCATTATCTAATCCGAAGATTGTGTGTCCAGCCTCTGCCAGTGGGATCAACACCCGACCAGTCCCACAGCCTAACTCAAGGATCGGTCCGCCCTGTTTTTTCGCCCAATGTAGCCAGAAAGATAAATCGTGTGCTTCCAAGCTATGATGGGTATGGTAGAGCATTGCCAGGGCAGCATCTTCATTCACGCGATTTACCACTCCGCTTTTGGAACCAATTTGCCACCGCGCTTTGGTGAACTTCTGACGCCCACAGAGCTGGAAAACTCGTCTGTTCATGCGAGGCGGCAGCGGCTGATGGCATGACAGCTCCAGTTTGAAGCAAGCCCTTGATTGCCGCGACTGCTTCCGGGGAATATTTCCGAATGTCGCGAGCCAATTCCAAAGCATGAGAATACGCCTCTCCAGCAGGTACTACACGGTTCGCTAATCCATAGAACAGCATTTCCTGAGCACTCAAAACGCGCCCGGTGACCAACAACTCCAAAGCCCGACTGTATCCCGCCAACCGCAACAAACGCTGACCACCGCCCCAACCAGGGATCAACCCCAGAGTGACCTGAACAAATCCCAGGCTGGCATTCTCAGCGGCAATTCTCAAATCACAGGCTAAGGCGATCTCACCACCACCGCCCCGGGCAGGTCCATTGATCGCTGCGATCACCGGACAAGACAAGGCATCCAGGCGCCGTAAGGCGTTGGTCATAATTCGAGTAAGGCGCCAGCCATCCCCTTCGGAAGAAGAATCATGCAACGCTTTAAGGTCACCACCCGCGATAAAAGCATCCCCAGCGCCGGTGACGATCAACGCTCGCAAGCCCTCATCTGCGTGAGCGCTTTCGACTGCTAAGGCAAAATCATCCATGGCTTCCCAATCTAATGCATTGCGAACTTGGGGCCTGGAAACTTCGAGCACAGAAATCCCTTCTTCGATTAGCTGCAATCTGACAGGCATAAAAACTCCTTGCGCATAAGGCTGAATGGCATTATACTCCCGTTCGCCGGG
>CAYWIC010000171.1:0-10680 GCA_964458115.1 uncultured Anaerolineales bacterium
GCCACCACCCCTATCTATTTCGGCGAGAATTTCGTCACGATTGATCATCATTTTATAAAGTAATATCCAACAAGCCTTCGGCGACGGCTCTTAACTTGTCTACTTGCATTTCACTCAGTCGCTGGGCTAGTTCTATATATGGTTGATTAATCGGCTTGCTGACAAACTCCTGTAATTCGGGGGGCATCTGTAAGAGTTGATGAATGGCTTTCTCTTGGGCAGCCCACTGACCCACGGGGCCAGTTTGATCGCGAAATTCCTCTATGGGAATATCCAGTTTCTGGAGCATTCCTTCCAGTTCAGGCAATGGAATGGGGCGCTCGCTGCGTTCGTAGAGCCTGAGCATACCCGTGCTAATACCCACACTTTCTGCAAGGCCTTTCATGGATATTTCGGCCTCCTGGCGAGCCATGCGCAGCTTGGCACCGATGATGCGTTTGCGCAGGCTGATCATCTTATCGAGATTTGAATGATCAAAGGTCTTTTCGAGAGAGATCGAAGTATCACCCCAGAAATGATCCAGGGGAGCATCCAAAAAAAAGGCCAAAGTCTCGAGCTCCGGAAGTGAGGGTGAAGTGATGCCTTTTTCGTAAGAAGCGATTTTCTTACCCGTCACGCCTAAGGCGTTTCCGCATTCCTTCAAGGTCCTCCCTGCTGCCAGTCGCGCATCACGGAGCAGCACTCCTAATTTTTTCGCTCGGATCTTAATTGCAATTGGAACAGCCATGTTTTACTCCAACTTTTAACTGATAGATATCGCTAAAGCAGATCATCTACGGCGACGACGCGAGGGAGGTCGATTTGTTTCTAGCATGTCTGTAGAAACCGCACCAAACATTTGAGGTGTGAGCTTGAAGCCCGCTGCAGTCAACCTTTCGCTAAACAACGGTCGGATCCCGGTGGGTTTAATTTCGCCTATGATTTTGCCCTTATCGTCAATGCCGGACTGGTCGAACTTAAAGATATCGGTCATGACGACGGTATCCCCTTCCATTCCGGCGACTTCAGTGATAAAGGTCACCTTGCGGGAGCCATCCTTGAGACGGGATTGCTGAACGATCAAATCCACGGCAGAGGCAATTTGCTCCCGGATCACTTTCAGGGGCATATCGAGTCCGGACATCATAGCCATGGTTTCCAGACGCGAAAGTGCATCTCGCGGCGTGTTTGCATGGGCCGTGGTTAACGACCCATCATGCCCCGTATTCATTGCCTGGAGCATATCCAGCGATTCCCCGCCGCGCACCTCACCAACGATGATACGGTCTGGCCGCATTCTCAATGAGTTGCGCACAAGATCGCGAATATAAACCGCTCCGACACCTTCGACATTGGGCGGTTTGGTTTCCATCCGAACCACGTGATCCTGGTGAAGTTGAAGTTCGGCAGCGTCTTCGATGGTGACTATGCGCTCATCGGAAGGGATAAAACTCGAAAGGATGTTGAGTAAGGTAGTCTTCCCCGATCCAGTGCCCCCAGAGATGACGATGTTCAACCGGCTAACCACACAACCCTTTAAGAACTCTGCCATATCCTGCGTGATGGAGCCAAATTCAATCAATTGCTGAATGGTTAGTTTTTCTTTGGAGAATTTCCGTATGGTAATTGAGGGTCCATCAATGGCGACGGGTGGAATTACGGCGTTGACACGCGAACCATCGGGCAGACGGGCATCCACCGTGGGGTTGTCCTCATCAACACGCCGTCCCAAAGGCAGGATGATACGGTCGATCACCTGCAAAATATGATTATCATTTTTGAAAGTGATATTGGTTTTTACGAGCTTCCCATTTCTCTCAACGTAGACATCATCAGGGCCATTGACCATCACCTCGGTAACACTCTCTTCATCTAACAAGGACTGGATGGGGCCATATCCAAGCAAATCGTCCAAGACATCGCGGAAAAGTTGGGTGCGCAAGGTTGGTGCAAGATTGAGATTCGTGCGTTGGTATACATCTTCCAATATTTTGTAGGCGGCTTGCTGTCTATGCTTGATAGGAGGCGGATTATTCTCTAATTCCTGGGTCAAGGTTGTGATCAGATAGCCCTTTAGCTTATCTAAGTCAACGTTCTGAGTTTGGTTCGGCGGCCCCTGGTGCTGCAAGGTCATTCGTTCTACCCCTCTGCCTGTGGTCCTGCTGCATCTGCCGGGCTAAGCCAAAGAATGTGGTCCAAATTCACTGTCAAAAATTCGGATCGGTAAATCTCTTCACCGCGAGCATTCAACACAATTGCTTCGGTTACAGCAATAAATTTCTCAGATTTATTCAACTCGTCTTTTAACCGTTCCCCAGGGCGCACATAGATATCCCCGACGATACGCACTGTCAGTGTCTGAATTACCGTTCGAACAACATCTTTCGAAATCACATTTGTGAAGTATTTACCCTTATGATCGACATGCATTGACATAAAATTGATCTCCTCTCAGCAATCAGCCCAAATAACACAATTCGAGATGCGGTTGATCTCCATTTTGAGGATACGGTTATTGGTCTGAAATTCCTTCCGGATAAGGCATAGTGTACCCCAAACCAGGACGGGTCACAATATATTGAGGCTGCTTCGGATTGTCCTCGAGCTTTTGGCGCAGCCTCGAGATACTTACCCAAAGAACCTCTTTATCATCTCGGTAGGATTGCCCCCAAACATTTTCCAATAATTCTTCGGAGGTCATTACGCGCCCTTGATTCTGTACAAATTGCAAGAGCAAGCGATACTCTGTAGCAGAAAGCTGTACCTCGGTATCCCCGAGGAATACCTCTGCCCGTGCAAAATCAACCCTGAGCTTGCCATGTGAAAAGATCGGCTGCTGGAACGTGCTATCGGAGAATTGGGCCCGCCGCAACACGGCCCTCACCCGGGCTAATAATTCAGTCACAGAATAGGGCTTGACGATATAGTCGTCGGCGCCAACATCTAAGCCCCTGACGCGATCCCGTTCATCACCACGCGCGGTGACCATGACAATAGGCACGGTCGAGAAACGGCGGATTCGTTCGCAGGCCTCAATGCCATCGATGCCTGGCATCATCACATCCAGCAGGACCAGGTCCGGTTTGTGAGCATCTACGGCATCTACGGCTTCTTGCCCGCTGGAGCCCGTAATGACCTTGTAGCCCGCGCTGACGAGATTGGCCTCCATCAAACGTACATAACGAGGCTCATCATCTACGACTAATATTTGAGCACTCATACTTCATCCTCCTGAGATCGACCTACTTGTTGGCAAGGTAGAGATATATGCACCGCCATCCCTTCCCCTTCTCCAGACTCGGCAAAGATTTTTCCATTGTGAGCCTGAACGATTTGATAGCAAATATACAATCCCAGGCCCGTACCAGAGGCGCTCCGATGTTCCGGCAACCGATAGAAGCGCTTGAAAATATTTTTCAAATGTTCTTCAGGAACCCCCGGACCCGTATCACTGACCACGATATGCGCGTGATCCGCTGCCCATTTTAGTGATATAGATACCTTAGAATTCGGGGCATATTTTGCAGCATTATTGACCAGGTTATCCAGCACCTGAACGATGCGGCCAGGATCAGCTACAATCGTATCTGATGATTTTTCGGCATGCAATCGAATGTCTAATCCAGTATCTCCCGCTCTCCGACGTTGCACAAAATCGTTCAATACTTTTACCAGGCGCACGACCTGAAAATCCATAGGCAATGTACCCGCTTGCAAACGTGATGAATCGAGAATATTATCAATGATTTCAGTCAGACGGTCAGCCTCCTCATCGATAATCGTCAGGAACTCACGCCGGGTTTGATGGTCCCACTCAGTATCGTCGCGCAGCAGCGAAGTGGCGTAGCCTTTGATAAACCCGAGAGGAGAGCGCAACTCGTGCGATACCGTAGATACGAATTGCTCCTGGAGGCGGTCAAGACGTCTCTCTGCTTCCAATTTGGCTACACGTTCGACGAGTTGCTGGCGCTCTAACAATTTCTCGACATGCTCGGCAATCTGCATGGCGAAACGGATTTGTTCTGGCAAATAGGGTGGGCCACCAAAGCGGATAAAAACCAATGCCTTCGATATCTGCTCGTCCGTTTGAAGCGGTAATCCAAGAAAGTCACGCTGGTTCAACCGGAGATCTACATCATCTCCTGCTTCAGATTCAAATACATCACCCCGCACAACCATCTCCCTGGAGTGGATAACGTCTCTGGCGATGCTCTCTCCCCAATCCATGTCCGCTTCAATTGACCTGCCGCGCCCGATAGAGCGCGCATAGGTTGGGATCAGCTTTTCGTCGTCCTGGGATTCATACAATACGATATTGTCGAAAATGAACGCCGGACGAGCGAGGTGAAATATCTCTCTAAGGGCAGTTTCAGAATCAAGTACCTGAATGATCACTCGACCAATCTCATAAAGAGATTTGTACTCTTCTGGCATCAGTTTCTCAGATCTAAATTTAGATTGAATCTCTAACACGATTTATCCTATTGAATCTTCAGGACTCCATTGAAACTTATCACCTGCATACGAGTCTTCCCGATAAATATCACTCTGTAATTTCAGCTCTCTGGGAAACGCCGTGAGACTATCAAGACTTAGGGTTCACCCCGGCAATTCCTAGAGAACCGTGATTTCTTTCAAGGAAAGTCATAGAAACTATGCTTATATTTCAGCTTTCGGTATCGCGAACTCAAAATATGAGCCCTGACCCTCTTTGGAGCGCACGATTATCGAGGATCCATGGGCATCGACGATCTGCCGGGCCATAGCCAATCCGAGGCCTGTTCCTCCATAGCGGCGGGTTGAGGAGCCATCTAATTGATGAAATGGTTCAAATATCTCATCGATCTTATCTTGGCCAATGCCTATTCCCGTATCATATACATACAGTTTTACAACCGCACCACTATTGACAACGCCTACTTGAACAGCGCCACCCTCATCAGTAAACTTGACTGCATTATCGATCAAATGGATCATCACCCATGGAATTTTCTGTGCATCGGCCATCACTGGGGGGATGTCGGAGGAAATTTTGGTCTGCAAATCTAATCCTTTTTCCCCGCAGCGTTGCTTCGCATTCTCGAGAATACCACCTAAGATATCATTCAAGTTTATGGGTTTCAGATTGACTTCAATGCTATCGCGTGAATACGCAGAGAATTGGATCAGATTCTCGATCAGAGCGCCCAGACGTCCCTCGGCCTTTTTCATAACTCTGACTGCATCCGCTTGCTGGGATGTCAAATCGCCCAAGGCATTCTCTTGCAGCAATTCGATATAACCTTTGAGGTGCGTTAGGGGAGTGCGCAACTCGTGGGAGATATTTGAGACAAAATTGGATTTAAGTTGATTCAATTCGGAGAGTCGATTGAGTGCCTGTTCCAACTCAATGGTACGCTCTCGAACACGGGCTTCTAACTCTTCATTCGCGCGCTGAAGTGCGCTCTGAAGTTGAAGGATTTGCTCTGTAACAGCCTGATCAAGGGCTTCACGACTGATCAGGTTTAATTCGAGCAAAGCCTGCCCAATCAACTTCGCCTGCCCAGCTTCTCTCATTGTGTTCTGGTAAGCCAACGCCTGAATCAACTCATCTGAATTCAGCAATCCTCGCTCTACCAGATAATCTCCCAGCCTGGGCACCAGGACCTCGGGTGAAAGACTCAAATCAGGGAGAATGCCGGTTTGAGTTTTCAGTTTCTTTTCGGCGAGGATCGCTGCGACAGCCATATTTGCCCCACAATGTTCACATATGCTGGTTTTCGGATCAACTTTTTGACCGCAATTAGGGCAAGAAATATAGTCAGTCGTCATTTATTTGAGCCACCCCTTGCATCAAGTCTCATGATCACCTTAAGCGTTAGTTAAGGAGAGATTCTCGTAAGGGTACTATTCATTATCATATCCTTTCTTTGTTCAAGTTGCAAGTGTCGATCAGAGAATATTACCTGCTCCTGTAAAGTGTTTGTAAGGCAAAATACAGTGAATTTACGAGATAATATATCCGCCCTTATGGAGGCAATCACGTGACATTCAAAGTACTAATAATTGACGAACACGCAGAACAAAACCAATCGCTCGATGATCTGCAAGCACGTGGGTTCATCGTGCGAAGCACAAACACTGGGAATGGTTTCATTGAAAAGATGCGCGCCTTCAATCCGGATGTGATCGTGGTGGATTCGCCGCAATCATTGAATCAAAAGGAGCATTCCTACCATTCATTGCGAGCTGCAACCAACGCGCCGATCCTCGTATTATCGGTTGTAGATCAGCCCGGAATCGTAGAAAAAACCTTAGACCGCGGTGCAGATGAGTATCTTGTGAAACCCGTTTCGCCGAATTTGTTCGCTGCTCGGATTACGGCTTTGGCGCGCAGAACTGGCCTCCAGCACACTAACCATCCACCGGCGAGCTGAATGAAGGTTCGTTCGTCGTTGGACATTTCACTTCTCCTAAGCAAACATCGCCCTGAGTGGCGATGTTTGCATTATGCGCACAAATTGCGGCGTTTGATGTAAAATTAAGTACAGTTGATCACCAATATATCTCCCCAGGAGGCATACTGTGCAAAACAATTCCGATCAGGGCAATCAAGCTCCTGCAATCGCCCTCAAGAAGCTTCAAGAGAACCCACGCGTGCGCGATATCAGGTTGGTAGTGTCGGCAGATTGCTGCCCTGTCTGCGCTTCACATGAAGGTACGTACGCCAAAGATGAGGTCCCCTCTGTACCCATCGAGGGCTGCTCGCACCCCAATAGATGTCGTTGCTTTTACGAACCTATGCTAACAGAGCTTTATCCCTAGAAATAATTATCTACAATAAAAACAGGGGTGAATGTCACTGTTTGACATTCACCCCTGTTTTTATTGTGGGTACCTCTCAGCCTGCCAAATACCCCTTTACAAAATCTAGTGCTTCCTGCCTTGTGCAAAGCCGACCTTCTGCCTGGGCTTCGCGCAGGGCTTCTAATATTTCCCCAATCACCGGGCCGGGGTGCAACTCGAGCTCTTTGATGAGATCATTCCCCGAAAGTAGCCTGGGGGGATCGATCCTCTCCCCATGTTGTTCCCACCAGGCTTCCAATAATGCTCTGACAACATCCAATTGTCTCTCCCAACGCGGCTGGGGTAGCGTTGTGCCATAGGTAGCCAACAAGTCTGCCAAGGAAAGTAGGCAAACTGCGACACCGGCCTGTTTGGAATCTCGAAAGAAACGATATACCGACCGCGAACTCGGCCCTTTAGTCTCTCTCGCTAGCCAGGTTGGCCGCATATGGTGCAATCCAACGGTTTTGAGCCAATCGATTTCGGCATTACTCAAATGCAGTGCCCGACCTCGCTGGGCGACGATCTTGGCTCCTAATCGTTCGTGCTCTAGGAAGCGAATACGCCCGGTTTCACTTTCTTGCTGCTGGCATTGGGGTTTGCCGATATCGTGGTACAGAGCAGCCAAGAAAAGCAATGGACGTACGCTGCGGTCAGGGACCAAAGATTCCCCCATCAACTGCTCGATCTGTACTCGATAGCGACCCAGGCGCATAGCAGCCAACCCCGAGATGAGACTCCCTGAGGCATTGGGGTCGTGAACAGAGCCCAACACGCTCAATAGGTTTTCGAGTTGGCTGAGGGTATCCAGGGTGTGTCCCCAGGCATCCTGGGTATGCGGCCGGGTTTGTGTCAACCCCTTCAATTCCCGGAGTTCGGGGAGCACGAATTCCAATGCTCCCAAGATATCCAACGCGCGTATGGATGTCGCTGGCCGGGGGGCGCCTAAGATGTTAAAGAGCTCATCGCGCAAGCGCTCAGGAGAGACGCTCTCTAAAGCATCTACCGCAGCCTTCATAGACTCTCGAGTCTCAGGGACGATGGATAAGTTGAAGGCCGCAGCCATTCGCACAGCCCGCAGAATGCGTACAGGGTCCTTAGAGAATGCCTGAGGAGAACAAGCGCGCAATATCTTGCCATGCAAATCGGCTGCACCGCTGAGGGGGTCGAGAAGGGCTTGGGGCTGATGCACGTCAATCGCCATGGCGTTGATGGTGAAATCGCGGTCCCGCAAGTCAGCTTCGAGGTGCTCGCCACGCAGGGCAGCGAAATCCAAGAGGTAGCGGCTACCGCGCTCATCGCGATAGATCACCCTGGCGGTGGCGCGCTCAATATCCAAAGGGAAATACGCGCCGCCGATCTTATCGGCTACGTTACGAGCAATGCGCAGCGCTTTCCCATCGATGGCGAAATCATAATCATGAACCGGGCGCGCGAGCAGGATATCGCGCACCCCCCCTCCGACCAGATAGGCCGGCACATCTTTGGGCAAGGCGCGGCTGACGACTTCGAAAAGCGGTGGCAAATTGAAGGGCGATCTTAATGGCACGTAAAACACCTCAGGGTTTTCTTTGAATCGAGAAGCTTTGGCTGCGACCAGCGCCTGCTGGGGAGTACCACCTTGAGCAACGATCTGATCGCCCACACGGGCAACCCAGCGTCCGGCGTATGGGACGAGGTCGATACCCCGGGATTCAGGTAACCTCTCAAATTCCCCCACCGAACATCCTACTCCGGGGGCTGGAATCGCTCTGTATCGACGATTCCAATAAATGGTAGGTCCCGATAGTATTCGTCGAGATCCAAACCATAACCAAACACAAACGCGTCAGGGATGGTAAACCCACAGTAATCGATGGGCACGTCGACCTCACGCCGTTCGGCTTTATCGAGTAGCGTGCAAACCTTCAAACTGGCCGGCTTGCGCAGAGACAGCAACTCCAATACCGATGACAAGGTATTGCCGCTATCGACGATGTCTTCGACCAGCAGCACATCTCGCCCCCCGATATCATCTTTGAGATCCATGGTCAGTCGAACCTGGCCGCTGGTCTGCCGCACGCCTGCACCATACGAAGAGATTGCCATGAAGTCAATGGTGTGGGGGATGGAAATCTGACGCATCAGGTCTGTGAGGAACATCACACCCCCACGCAGGATACAAATTAAGTGCAGGCTCTTCTGACTGTAATTGCGGCTGATCTCTGCTCCCAGTGCTGCGATTCGCTCCTGGAGGGTATCTTCGTCAATCAAGGTTTCTTTAAGTAATTCTTGGTACGTTAACAATTTTCCTCCAATTCACCAAACGTCTATCGCGGCACCTGATGGTGCTCTCGGCATCGGGCCTCGTACATCTCATCCGCCCCTACGATCACCACTGGATCGTCATATCGTGCCGGCGAGCCATCGACCAGGCGCTGAGTACGTGAGGCCAATTCACCACAAACCATGCAGATGGCGTGCAGCTTATCCACACGTTCGGCTTTCGACATCAACATGGGCATTGGGCCAAAAGGCTCTCCGCGAAAATCCATATCCAGACCCGCCACGATCACTCGCAGGCCACGTTCGGCTAATTCCTGGACGATGTCGATGACCTGCTCATCGAAAAATTGGGTCTCATCAATGGCGACCACAGTAGTTTCTACGTGCAGGTTGTCGAGAATATCAGCCGCACTCTTGACCGGAATTGCATCGAAGACCATGCCATTATGCGAGGCAACTTTCTTTTCCGCATAGCGGTCATCAATAGCTGGCTTGAAAACTTGTACACGCTGTTTGGCAATCGTGGCGCGTCGCAAGCGACGAATGAGTTCTTCTGTCTTCCCGCAGAACATAGAGCCTGTGACGATTTCCAATGATCCGGTGTGATGTTTCATATGCGCCTCAAAAATTTCCTTGTTTTGATAAATACCCTCCAAGACCAAATGAGGCCGAAAAAGGGGTAGGCGTGGTTTCTCCCCCGTATACCCTTTTTTCGGCATTTCTCCAAGCGAGGGCTTCACCCAACTATGATTAAAAAAAACAAGCAGACACTTTCGTATCTGCCTGTTAAGTTTACTTCAAAATCGTTAGAGCGGGTAGCTTTACACAGAAATTGCTTCTGCGGCATTGGGCAATTCATACCCTAAGCGCCGTAGGCCTTTCTTGAGATCAGCCAGGGACTTGCGTCCAAAGCCCTTGATCTCCAGGATTGCTGCCTCGCCCAATTCCAGCTTAGCCAGTGCGTGACCGACCTCAGTGATGCCGGCTTCTGCGAGGGCCTTTTCGACCCGAGAGCCCAGCTCCAATTCGCTGATAGGCCGTGCAGGAGAAAGCCGTTCACCTTCCTGGGCTTTCTTTTCGGAGATGTATGTTTCGCGCGCTTCAAGCTTCTTCATGAAGCGATCAACCTGACCTTCGGTGTCAACAATGCGTTGTTCGCCAGTGTAGAAGGGATGGCATTTCGAGCAAATGTCCGTCCGGATTGCTTCTTGTGTTGAACCCGTTGTCCATGAGTTACCGCAAGCGCAGGTAACAACAGCCTCGGGGAAATATGTAGGATGGATATCTTTCTTCATTACCAATACCTCTATTCAGCGGCAACAACGCTGACGCGTTTGCGTCCGCCGCGTACGGTTTCGAATTGAACGAAACCTTCAATTGTAGCAAAAATGGTGTGATCCTTGCCAAGACCGACATTGCGGCCAGGCTTGATCTTGGTACCGCGCTGGCGCACGATGATGTTGCCAGAGCGAACGAACTCACCACCGAATTTTTTCACGCCGAGGCGTTTTGATTCACTATCTCGTCCGTTGCGGGTTGAGCCGCCACCTGTTTTATGAGCCATAATCCAACTCCCTATTTCTTAACAATCTTATCGATGCGGACCCGGGT
>CAYWIC010000172.1:0-10612 GCA_964458115.1 uncultured Anaerolineales bacterium
AAAGCATAATTATAACTGATGGCCTGATTTTGGATTCTTGGTAAGATTAAGTGTATTCATATTTAGGTGTATGAGCCGTTTTTCGAACACTTCATACTCCCAAAGCTGTTAGCTTCCACATGAGGAGAAATCAATGAAGAATAGAGTTGTCTTGGCATTTTTGGTCGGGGTGATCGCAATTTTTTCTGGCGCATTAACCTCATCTGTTGTTGTTGCCCAATCTGAGGGGGTTGGCCGTGACGAATTCCAGGTAGTATTCGAAACTTATCCTGGTGAGCCATATAAATTTGATGTCCAGGTTTTTAACATGAATACCAGAGAGCAGGCTTTGCGAGTCACGGTAGAAGATGTCTACGCAGAGCATTATCACAACAGTGAAGCGCATAATGGCAATCTGTACATTATCAAGCGCACTGGGGATATCAACACTGAAAACTGGATGGATGAATTGTGGAAATATGATACTACCGGCCAGGGTACATTGCTCTTCTCTTCTAAGGGTTTAGATTTCCGTGTTGCTTCGGATGAAAGCTACATCGCCCTGACGTACCCGCTCCGCCCGGATTTCTTCTTTGACGGCCTGGGATTCCTTGATCTGGCAGGTGGGGGTGAGCTGGTACAAGAATTCCCCTTCGAAACTCTGACACAGGAACATTCCATCTCTTTGGAAGGCTGGTCTCAGGATAGCAGCACCCTTTGGGTGAGCTTTAAGCGCGGCCCCTCTCCCGGATATTTTGCCAACGTCGATACTGCTTCGTGGCAAACAAGTGAGTTTGATTTGATGGATGTGGGTGTCGGTCATGAAAATGATCTCAACCCCAATATGGGCAAGTTGGTCTTCAGCGACCTGCCGGCTTTCTTTGACGCCATGTCGGCGCAGCTCTTCTTAGAAAGCGAAGATCCGGTCACGCTATTCCTGTATGATTTTGCTACTGCCGAGATTCAAGTCATTGCCGAGATCATTGCCCATGCCTTCGAGCCTCAATGGTTGGATGATAACTCCTTTGAGTATAATGATCCCCAAGGCGAGTTAGGTGAGCGTGTGATTTTCCTGCTTGACCCTGCAGGCGGTCAGCCAACTGTCGCTGCAGAAGCTTTTCCGAAAGTGATTCCGGTGGGATTTGAAGTGCCCATGCAAGCCCTGGTCCTGAGTTTCGTGCCGCCAATCTTGCCGCCAGAGTTTCCGGCTGAGGCTGGTCTTCCGACCGTATCACCGTATATTTACAGCACAGATCAGGGCTTGTATGAGGCTACCCTGGATTATGGGGCAGATTGCATGGGTGCGGGTGCGTGTGCTTATGGCTCGCTGATGGGCAGATTGTCGACTGCCGGTGTCCCCCAGGGCACTGAGAATGTTCCTTACGATTATAGCGCCGCACAGAAGGTCATCCTGACCAGAGGCGTACAGGGTTATTTCATCGAATCACAGTGTGGGGCTAGCTGCAGCGATGCCCAGGTCTTCTTTGTTTATGATGGCTTTGAATATATGCTGGGGGTAAAAGCTGGTGTGAAGGAAAATATGATCGCCCTTGCCAACGCGGCAATCGAGAATTCACTGCCATAGTTCGGCAGTTGTTAAAAACATATGCGGGCAGGCGCAAAGCGCTGCCCGCATATGTTTTTGAATGATGGTTTACCTGGCTACAAACACATGGTACTCAAATACATGCGTGCCAGCGGGGAGGTCTTCTTCCATGATGCCGTCGTTGATCGAGTCTGTGAAGGTAACCGTGGTGGTGACGAGATGTTCACCAGCAGCCCAATCGCTCAGCACGGTGTAGTATGCCCGGCAGTGGTTATCGCTGAAGACACCTTCCAGCTTGACGAAATCGTCGAGGGGTACATTTTCGCCATTAAGTGCGAACTCTAGTTCGATCTTGGACCAGTTATCTTCGAAGCTGGTCTCATCTGCCGTGCACCAGGCGTAGACCCACATCAAGTCTCGCGAGCGGCCAAGTGGAACAGTATAGGTGTACGTTTCCCCGGCACGGGCCAGTTGATCTTCTTCGTAGGTTTCTCGAGCGGCAGCGTCGAGCCAATCTGTTTGGGCCTGGAAGGCAGTCTCTGCCTCGGTCTTGGAACCCATCTCGGGGGAGTGCTCAGGGGTCACACCGGCACCAAGGGGCTGAGAGAGAACATCAATGGCATAATCCAACACCACATCCCGTCCGTCCACATATTCTTGGCGCACGGTTTCCTCGTTCAATGGGACGCGCACATCGGGGATCACCCCTGTACCCTCGATAATGATATTGCCATCCATATCCAGGGTCATGCCGGTCGGTACCTGGAAGCTGTATTCGCCAGGCAGCCGGTATTGTCCCCGAGCAACCTCACCATAGATGCCGTTCGAAGCGTAATACCCCAACACGCGCGTCTGCGGCAGCTCGCCCAACACGTAGGATACATTTTCGCAAGCGCTGGCACAGGCTGGGCTGACCAGGACTGCCAGTTGGCCGTCGTAGTAGAGTTTGTCATCGGGCTCGGTATAGTCGGGCGGGCCAAAGGTTTCGAACTCTCCGCTCTTCTCGCTGAAATAATAGGAGCGGCTGAGATCGATGCGCTCTTCGACGAAGAAACTGGCGAAGTAGGTGCCCAGTGGGCTGCCACCACCGTTTTGGCGCATATCGAGGATGATCCCAGGAACTTGATTGAGGATCATGCGTTCGATGGCCCATTCCCACAAGCGGATGATCAGGGTGATATCTTCAGAAAGAGTCGTCATTTTGATATAGCCATAACCGCTTGGGAGGATCGCGTATTCTACGGGGAGGCTGTTGCGATCGAAGCCTGCATAAACGCTGGTTGCATTGAACGTTTCGAGTTCAGCAACAGCCTGGATGGTAGCGGTGGTGGGCTCTTCATCTTCAGGATTTTGGAAGGTCACTTCAGCATCGACACCCAAAGGTGCTCGCAGCAAGTAGCGGTACTGCTGGACGACCTTAGACTCTTCTGTCGAAAAAGGCATGGACCAGGGAATCACCTCAGCGACGGCCTTGTTGATCGGTGTGCCGTTCCATTCTAGGATTTCTGCGCCCCAAACCATTCCAGCCTTTGCAGCGGGACCATCCTCCGAAACGATGTGGGCGATAACGCGCCCGTCATCTAGACCGATGATGGCAAAGCCATAGCCACCGGCAGTTTCCTGTGCGAACATCTCATTGGCGATGCTGCTGCCACCCAAACCAACGTGGCCATCGGGGATAGACCAACTATAATCGCGCAGCGCCAGGAAGTATGCGGTCTCATCGCCATCCGCCTCGGCGGCCTCAACCAAAGGGGAAAATTCATCGTACAGCACATCCCAATCCAGACCTTTCATCTCCGTAAAGGGGTACTCGGTAGAGAGTTTGGTGTGCAGAGCTTCGAAGCCTTCACTCCAGCTCAACTGGCTTAAATCGTTGACCGTCAACTCCCCTTCGAAGAGGGTCAGGTCTACGGTGCTGTCCTTAAAGAATTCGAAAGGCTCGTTATCCAGATTAACGAAGGAATATCCCGCAGCGAGGGGAGCAGGGGGGTCGTCTGCGGTGAATAACAAACCATCCTCGCCAAACCCACTGGGAAATTCTTGCTGGTCGTCGGGAGCCCATACCAAGATGACACCGCCGATGATCTCATTCTTGTTCTCGGAGTCGATGCGTGCAGAGGTGTAATTTGCTTTCCAACCGCCGGTTTCGTCTTCGCCCAGGAAGGGATCATCGATGTAGTTCGCCAGCATCGAAATCTGCCAGATCTGCACTCCCAGGTCCTCGCTGTCGTCATTGTCGACATCGTTGAGTGGGCTAGTAGGCCGCGCTGGTAAGCTGAGTGAAAAGGTGAAATTGCCCTCATCGCTCAACATGATGGGACCGATGATCTGAGATTCCAAGGGCTGCTGGTATTCGTAGTCTCGCTCGATGAAGCCCGCTAAATCCTCGAGCATCACGAAGCGCTGATTGAAGTAGATCTCCATAATGGCCGCGTTGGAAATCTCGATGGTGCCGGAGATTTGAGTCGGTTCGTCCGCAGTTGACTGGTTCGTATCTTCGACATCCTGCTCTGCTTCTGCTGCTTCCTCAAGCTCAGGTGAATCTTCAGCATCAGAAACCGATACATCTTCGATAGAAACCTCCGGAGTTGAGTTAAGCGCGGCATCTGAATCTAGCCCGCAAGCCACGAGAACGATGGAAAGTACAATGAATAACGCAAGAAGTTTAAAGTTGGGCATTGTGATCTCCGCCATAATTAGGATGAAATTGGTCGAGAATTGTTGTGAGCCGCAATTCTAACATGGAATCATGGAGTTCCCGAAAATATGGGAGAATATCGTGACTTTAGTCTATATAGTAATACTCCTTTTGATTGATTATTGTTCGAATAGCTTACCTTCTGTAACCTAAGATTTCCGAAGTTTGCCCAGGGAATTTCCGGCTTATTTTCTTGAGGAATTTCGGAAGTCTCATGTGACGGCGTAGCAATTCTCGCGATACAATATCTGCAGCAATATGTCGATAGGAATTCGCGTGATGATCCATTGATTTGGAGGTATGGGGGGTGCTCTGCACCCCCCATACCTCCAAATCAAACCCCTTCTACGGCGATTCTTAGAGAGCAATAACGATTTTTACACCTCGGAGGTGGAGAATGGTAACCCCCTTTATTCAATTCGCTCCTGAGACCTGCGCTTGGTGCGAGGGCACGGGAAAATTTGGCCAGTTCAGTACAGTTTGCCATATGTGCAAAGGCGAAGGCAGTGTGCTCGTTGCGCAACCTGCCCGGAGATGCCCTTGGTGTCGCGGCAGTGGCCAAGATGAAAATTCAGAACAGGCCGATCGTTGCAAGAACTGTGATGGCGCGGGCTGGTCGCATGTCTACCGGCCGGGACTTTCGCGGTAGGTGAACAATCTCTGCGAAATTGAGAGATGTTGGCGATGGGAAACGATCCAAAAGATTCATTGAGTAAATCGTTACTTGAAGAGCGCCACCGCAACATACGCGCCGCGAGGATCATCGAGAAGCGCTTTTTTGGTGGGGAGATCGATATCGATGACAGCATCGAAGAATTGCGACCCTTGCGCATGCGAAATTATGCCATCAATTGCCAATTGATCGAGTTCGCTGGAGCCAAATCAAACCAAGCATAGGTATAAAAATTTGGGATTCCAACGGCCAATCATCGAGCTCATTCAGAGCAGGTTTTCCTGTCGGACCTATCTGAAGAAGCCCCTCGAATCAAGTTTTATAACTCAATTGACTGACTTTGTAACCCGGGTGGATTTGGGACCATTGGGAAATCGGACGAGGTTTGAGTTGGTCTTTGCTGTCCAGAGAGATGCCAAAGCCTTGAGAGGGTTAGGCACCTACGGCTTCATCAAGGATGCGACTGCCTACATTGTGGGGGTAATTCGGGAAGGTGATCAGGCATTGGAAGATTTCGGCTATTTGATGGAATGTATAATCTTGAAAGCCACCGACCTGGGTCTGGGGACATGCTGGCTTGGCGGCACGTTCACCAAAAGCCGCTTTGCAAATAAGATTAGGCTCACCAGGGATGAGACAATCCCGGCAGTGACCTCCCTTGGCCATATCGCAGAGCACCCTCGCTGGGTAGATGGGAAGATCCGGGAAGCAGCCGGATCCGATCAGCGTTTGCCTTGGGAGAAACTCTTCTTCGATGGTGGGTTTGAGACACCCCTTGCCACGGAAACGGCTGGGAAATTTGCACTCCCTCTGGAAATGGTCCGCTTAGGACCCTCGGCCTCCAACCGGCAGCCCTGGCGTATTATCAAAGACGGGAATCGCTGGCATTTCTATCTACGCCGCACGCGCGGCTACCGCACCAGCAATTATGCCAAAATGCTCAAAATGGCCGACCTGCAGCGCATTGATATGGGTATTGCCATGTCTCACTTCGAACTGACGGCGCGCGAGCACGGCATGAATGGTGTCTGGCAGATAGACGATCCGGGGATGGCGATACAAGGTGAGACGACGGAATATTCAGTGACCTGGGTGGGGAATGAGGCCCAAGAAGAACAACGCGGCTGAACTCTTATTCTTCTTGATGCTTCAAATTCGTATACAAGATTTCTGGCAAGATCCCTTCCTGATAAAGTTTTTTCCATTTCTCCGGTCCTGCTGGAATCAATTCTTGTTGAATTTCTGGTAAACGAGTTTTTACTAGCTTTTTTACTGTTTTATCCAGAGCGATCAAGTACGACCAATCGCGAGTGTTGATGATAACGCTAAATCCAATATGTTTATAAAGCCCACTTAGGGCGCTAAATATTTCTAAAGCACCTGTTTTAAGATGGTCGTGCTCTCGCTTTAATTTGGAATACTTCCCGACCATTTCCTCCAAATCTACAGCGATCATGCGTGCCGATTCCTGGTATCTCACCAATTGTTGATTCCTTTGCTCCAGGTCTGTGGCCAAACGGGATAATAACTTTTCCCCCCAAGTTGGGTTGGCCAAAATGGCATGCAGGCTGGGTTGTTCGATTTTGTAGACCAGGGCCCTTTGTGAACACACCTCTACGGTGGCGCTGCGGGGTTTGTCGCTGAGCAGCCCCATCTCGCCGAAGAAGTTCAGGGCTTTGATCTTTGAAATGGACTTACGGCCGTCTTTTGAATTCTTGTAAATTTCGACTTCCCCTTTGCGGAGCAAAAATACGGCTTTATTATTCAAATCGCCTTCAGCAATGATGCAGTCGCCTCGCTCGTGAATATGCATCACATCCTTGAAAGAGGCGAACTCATTTGGCGGAATGTCTTGAAGCATGGGGTTCTCTTATACCGATCCTTTTCTACCACTTTAAAGGATTTTGATCGAAGATCAATAAGGTGTGAATAAATTCCCCCTAAATTTCTGGTAAATGCTAAACTTGGTCAGCAGTAATTCCAGATTTCTCCAACAGTTGGACGATCTTTAAATCTTCAAGAGACGGCTTCAAACCCTGTAGTGTGACGCGCACGCGCTCGACGGTTATCTAATGAGGTTCCAATGGTTTGATCTCCTGATAGTTACTCGAAATCCCATAGAGTTTAGTAATCTCCCAGAATTAGGGGTACGGGGGGTGCTCCACCCCCCGTACCCCTAATTCTGTAGGACTCCATGATGTTTCCCTAAGTCCCAGTTATGCTGGATTGCATACTACTCAACCTCGCGCTATACTAGCGCATCCTCGTTTGGGAATACTTTGTGGAGGAAATTTTGAAAGAATCAAAAAATCAATTATCGTTATTTGAGCGTGCGGCAAATTTTTTCGGTTTGAGCCTGAGTTTGATCTTGATGATCTTTACCATTCGTGTGGTCGTCGATACCAGCTTCCGCATGACGTACCCCTTCATCCCACAAATTTCAGAAGGTTTGAACTTGAGCATCAGCGCCTTCGGTTGGCTGTTGACGTTAAGATCGATGACTGGATTGTTGGGCCCTTTGATGGGCGTATGGGCTGATCGCTATGGCCGCCGAAAGATCATGGCCTGGGGACTTATCTCACAGGTCCTCGGCATGGTGGGAATAGCACTCTCAACGGGATGGTGGAGCGCTTTCCCCATTATCCTGGTTGGTTTGGCTGTGAATTCCATTTTGCCCGCGCAGCAAGCTTATATCAGCGATCTGGCTCCAATCGAACGGCGCGGCCGGGCGCTGGCCTCGGTGGATATTTCCTTCGCGTTTTCTGGTATGGCCATCATGCCAATTGTCGGTTGGGTGATCGATGCCTGGGGTTGGCGAATACCCTTTTTGATCTTGAGCGCCCTTAGCCTGCTCGCGGCCATTGTGATCTGGTTCAAATTGCCTGCAACCGAGACGCGCACACAATCTGATTCTACAAGTATTGGCGTCTGGCAGGTTTTCAAACGGCGGAATGTAATGGCTTCTGTGGTGGTCTCGATGTTGTTTTTTGCCGCCGTGGGTATTTTTATGACCTTCTGGAGTATCTGGCTGAGCGCGGATTTCGACTTCGACGCTGTGGATCTAGGATTGATGGCCACAAGCATCGGGGTTGCCGAACTGACTGGTGTGATCTTATCTGGTCTGTTTATCGACCGCATAGGAAAGCGGCGCGGAAGCATGATTGGCATTGCACTGACAGCGCTTGCATTCATGCTGATTCCGCTGTCTCAAGGGAATCTGGCTTGGATAAGGGTGGCTTTGGTGATTACAGGGGTCCTGGTTGAATTTGGGATCGTTGCGTTGTTTCCTTTATACGGCGAGCAAGCTCCAGATGCCCGGGCGACGGTTTTCTCGCTTGTCGCTTTGGGGAATGGCATCGGTTTGGGATTAGGACCACCCCTGACCACCGCCCTTTGGAACTGGCAGGGTCTAGGATCTGTGATGATTGTTGGCGCGATTTGCCTGGTATTCTCATTTTTTATAGTATGGGGATTTTTACAAAACCCGAAACCCTATTCCGAAGAGCACTAACGAAACTGCAGCTCTTCAAATCCATTTAAATTTGCCGGATTCAGCTATCACGGGCGAGCTGCCGCCGCACCTCTCTAGTTGCAACACAAATATGATATAATAACAACTATCAGGTAGAGTTATCTCCGGGTAACTCCCCTAATCTAATCCAAACTCTTTCAACATTGTTACTGTTCCTGATGGGGGGATATCGATATCCTGAAGGAGTTGAATCTATTGCGATACGTATTGGGATATGGCGAAAATCGGTGGGCTGTCTGAGCATATTGGGGGTAACGAATGCTGCTTAGGGTTATTGTAGAAGAGGCGGCAAATGAGGGATGACAATCCCATTAGTGTTTTGATCGTTGATGATCACGCTATGGTGCGCGAAGGCCTGAAGGTTTTTTTAAGCGAGCATGCGGATATCGAAGTGACTTCCGAAGCGAAGAGCGGGGAAGAAGCCCTGGGGTTGTGCAGTGAATCGCCACCCGATGTTGTGCTGATGGATTTGAATCTGCCTGATATGGATGGTATCAGCGCAATGGGAGCGATTCTGGCTCGATACCCCACCACCAGGGTCATCGCCCTGGCTAGCCACGTAGAGACCAGAATCGTACAGGATGCCCTGGGAGCTGGAGCGACCTCATACCTTATCAGAGATGTCAATGCCGATAGCCTGGCAAGGGCTATTCGCGCCACCCACGCCGGTTGCCCAACCTATTCGCCGGAAGTAACCGAGGTGCTGATCAATCCCTCATGGCAACCCGAGCACCCCAAACCGAACCTGACCGACCGGGAAAGTGAAGTGCTGCACCTGTTGGCCGAGGGCCTGAGTAACAATCAAATCGCCGTGTGTCTGTCGATAAGTGCTCCCACGGTCAATTACCACGTTATGAATATTTTGTCCAAATTGGGGGTATCCAATCGCACCCAGGCCGCCAGCCTAGCGGTGAAATATCGCCTGGTTTCTTGAAGACTAATAAGCTTAATAGGAACAAACTATTAATCCTATAGGGGTGTACAGAGAGCATATTTTATACAATCTAAGGGGAGGAATGTGATTGTGCGCCCTGATTACGGAAAGGAGTGAAATATACAGTTACGATAGTGATTGGAGTTGCTCACCAGAAGCGTGGTGTGATGGAATTGAATCATCAATTTCTGAATTCAATTGAGATACTGAAAAGAAACCCAGGATTTCCATGAGCACGCTTTTACTACTGGAAAAACTGGCTGTGACAAATTTCCGGATTGAGAAAGGGGCAAATGCAGGCGGTCTTGTTGGCGGAATCTGCATTTAACATGCTTTCTAAGGAGAAACAATATGACTACTGAATCAAAGATCAGAGGAGAAATCGAAGGAGATTGGACAAAGATCCAAATAGACGACGAATTGGCACACAAGTACAAATTGCGCCAGGCGTATACTAAAATCCGCAACCTTGAATTTCATACGGATCTGGATATCACCCAAGAAACCTTTGCCCAATACAAGGCGACGATGCCGATAACGCCCGAAGAAGCTCCAGAACCTCAATTCGAAGAAAAACAACGCCCACATTTTCCTGATGACGAGGCGTATCGAGACATCCAAGAAGCGTTTCTCTATCCTAAAGGGATCATGCTTGTATTGGTCGATGAGAGCATTTA
This sequence comes from uncultured Anaerolineales bacterium, assembly GCA_964458115.1. Taxonomy (GTDB): domain Bacteria; phylum Chloroflexota; class Anaerolineae; order Anaerolineales; family UBA11858; genus NIOZ-UU35. Next base: position 10,043 of record CAYWIC010000172.1, read on the forward strand.
TGATGCAGTAAGTAGCAGCATCAATCAATACGTGTTGGATGTAGGACGCGATGGTTACTGGGCAACTATTCACGTTGTCCAGAATGCGGATCCTGCTAGTGTGCGGAACTATATCATAACTCATAACCCGGTGGGAATTCTTTTGGTCGGCGCTATCCCCGTGCCCTGGTTTGAACTTGAACATGACTTTCATGGTAGAGCAGAGTTTCCCTGCGATCTGTATTATATGGATACAAACGGAAACTGGAGCGATCCAGATGGAGATGGTAAGTTTAGTGACCATGATGGCAATATCAACCCAGAAATCTGGGTTGGACGTATTTGGTCTCCGACAGAAAATGGAAATGATAGCAAATTAATCAATGACTATTTTGCTCGCAATCACAAGTTTCGCATCGGTGAGTTGGGATACGCACGTTCAGCACTTGCTTACCCGGATGATGATTGGGAATCTTTCGATGACTGTGCGCTCGACGAGCAATTTCCTGCCTCGTTGATAACAAAATACACTAGTCCTACCTGATTGACTGACAAATCTCAGGAGGGTTTCCCTGATTGAGATGGGAAAAG
>CAYWIC010000173.1:0-10599 GCA_964458115.1 uncultured Anaerolineales bacterium
CCGGGCATATTCTTTTAGGTACCGTTCTGGGTGATATCCACGATATTGGCAAATTCATATTCTAGACAATGCTTCATAGCTATGGGTTCACGATCACTGACATGGGGGTCGATACACCTCATCAGAATTTCATCGAAAGTGCCCTGAAGCTAAACCCAGGCATCATCGCCCTCTCAGGCTTACTCACCAGCTCGTACGACTCGATGAAGACAACGGTGACACAAATCAGATCGCAATCGGATTCTCAGGTTTCCCTGACACCCATCATTATCGGGGGCGGACTAATCAACGCTGATGTTTGCGCCCATGTTGGGGCAGACTATTGGGCCATCGATGCCATGGTCGGGGTGGAGCTGTGTAAGGAAATCATTGGGGCCTGATGGGAGAATATAGTGCCCCATAAACGTATTGGCGCGTTGACGATTGGTCAAAGCCCGCGCAACGATCTGGTCGCTCCATTGGCTGAATTGCTCCCAGAATGTGAAATCGTACAGGTAGGCGCGCTGGATGGCCTCGTTTTGGAGGAATTACCAGATCCCAAGGGTGCTGCCTATCCATTGGTAACGCGCATGCGGTCGGGCGACTTGGTGATGGTGGCCGAAGATTTTATTACGCCAAGGTTGCAGAACGCTTTGGAGAAGTTGGAAAATCAGGGGGTTGCTTCAACGCTCCTGATGTGCGCGGGGACCTTCGCGGAATTGAAGGGGTCGCAGCCTCTCCTCAAGCCCTTCGATATCGGCAAAGGCGTGCTACACACTCTGGGGCTCACGACCATCGGCCTGTTGGCGCCCGTTCCCGAACAAGAAGCGCCCATTCGGCTGCGCTGGGATGCAGCAGGCTGGGATACCACAGTTTGGACGGCCAATCTCGGGAAGCAGGATCAGGCATTTTTAGGGCAGATCAACAAAAAGGTCGTCAGGCACAATCTTGAATGCATCGTGCTGGACTATTTTGGCCATCCAATCGAATGGGTTACGAACCTGCAGGATTCGGTCGATATCCCGGTTCTTGATTTAGGGTATCTAGCGACTGTAACTCTAGCCAATTTGGTTTAGATTTTTGAATTTCTAATGACTGCCATCTTGGTTCCTACGGAAGTCGACAGTCATATATAAACTTCATGAGCAAGTATTTTGGGTCTCTGGGAAACGCCGTGGGACTATCCAGATGTAGGGGTGAGTGGGGTGCTCCGCACCCCACTCACCCCTACATCTGGGGGATCACCCCGGCAATTCCTAGAGAACCAGTATTTTTTGACTGTCATCCTGAGCGTAGTGTAGGAAATTATGGAGAACGTACAATGAAGTCAATCCTGATTCGCGGTGGAACGGTCGTTGTGGGGGGTAGCGACTCTCAACAAGATGTACTCATCAAGGGTGAAAAGATCGCGGCCCTAGGAGATCTCGCAGAATTTCACGTGGATCAAATCATCGATGCTGGAGGGTTGTTGGTTCTCCCGGGTGGCGTTGATTCCCACGTACATTTCAACGATGTCTTCATGAATACGATCAGCGTGCATGATTATTTTTCGGGCACACTATCTGCGGCCTATGGGGGTACGACTACAGTGCTAGATTTTTCCAACCAGGCTAAGGGCGCCACTCTGATGAGCACTCTGGATGCCAAACACGCCGAAGCCGAGGGCCTGGCCCTGATTGATTGGGGCGTGCACCCGGTCATCACGCAGCCGACGCCAGAGACCCTGGCCGAGATCTCCCCAGTGGTCGCAGCGGGTGCTCCGACGATCAAGTGCTATATGACCTACCGGCAAGAGGGACTGCTGATCGAAGCGCCTGACTTGAAACGAATTCTGGCTGGCTTGCGGGATGCCGGGGGCATGTTGATGGTACACGCCGAAGACAATGATCTGACCGAATCTGGGGTGGCTGATCTGCTCACTAATGGATTCACTGATAAGGTCTACCACAGCGAGAGCAAACCCCAGGCTGTAGAAACCAAAGCCATTGCCGACGGGATAAAGATGGTGCGGGAAGTGGGGGGCAGGCTATTCATCGTGCACCTGGCCTCGTTGGAAGGCATGAAGTTGGTCAACACCGCCCGCGCCGAAGGGTTGGATGTACTGGCCGAGACCTGCATGCACTACCTTTCATTCACTGATGACATGATCCACCGCGAGGATGGCCTGAAGTGGATCTGCTCGCCGCCCCTGCGAGACCAGGCCACTCAGGATCAACTCTGGGAGGGCGTCAAAGACGGCCGCCTGGTGCAGGTGACATCGGACGATGCCGCCTACACCTGGGAAGCTACCCAATATGGGGCCGAACGCTTCGATTTGTGCCCTAATGGGATGCCGGGAGTCGAGCCGCGCTTCACCATGCTCTATTCCAAAGGAGTTGCCCAGGGGCGAATTTCTCTGCCGCAGTTTGTGGAGCTGGTCGCCAGCAACCCGGCTCGCATCTTCGGCATGTACCCCAAAAAAGGCGCGCTGCTGCCGGGCTCCGACGCGGACATCGTCCTGTTCGACCCTGAGGCCCAATGGACCATGGGTCAGGCCAACTCGCACTCCTCTAATGACTGGCACGCTTATGAAGGCATCGAAGTAACTGGCAAGGTTCTGAAGGTGTTCTCACGCGGCGAGCTGATCATCGATGGTGAGGAATGCCTCGCCGAGAAAGGTCGCGGGCGGTATGTACATAGAAAGTTGGACTGAAATAAACCACAGTAAATGAGATAAACACCGATAATCCATTTCTCTAATCTACATCAATCCAATTCATCTGTGGCCATTTTTCACATGGGTGAGGCATGAGCGAAAACCCAATCTCAAAACTCTACTCAGGCGCGGACCCCCCTCAAGTGGCTGCGGATATCGCGCCGCTGGTGGATTTCCAATCCCAAGGCATGGCAATCGAAGAATTGCGCTCGCTGGTAGCGGATTGCCTGGAGCCGCATCTAATGCGCTACGACCAGGCCAGCTTTCAATCCATGTTCAACGCCTTTCCACCCGAGGAAGCCAAACTCGGCGCGCAAATCGCTTTAGATTACAACCAGGGGGTGACCAACTGGCAAGTCTCACCGGGGGGCGCGGTCCTGGAGAAGTTGTGCTGCCAAGCATTATGCAAGCTCTTCGGCCTTAGCCCTTCAGCGGATGCGACCTTCATGTATTCAGGCACGTACGCCAACCAGCAAGCGCTCTATATGGCCTTGCATCGCCACGCCGAACGCCAGGGATTCGATCTGGCCCAAAAAGGGATCGCTGGTTTTGACCATCCCAAGCAGTTGGCAATATTGGTCTCGGAAGACGCTCACTTTTCACTCAGGCACGCTGTACGGATCATAGGCTTGGGTGATGAGAGTCTGATTTCCTTGCCCGTTGATCCCAACCGGCGCATTGATGGGAGCATTCTCCAATCCAAAATCAAAAATCTGAAATCTTCAAAGGATATCGTTTGCATGGTGGCTACTTCTGGGACCACCTCAACAGGGGCGATCGACCCCATCGACGAGATGGCGAGCATCTGTGCGGACATGGGTGCCTGGCTGCACGTCGATGGTGCGTACGGCTACGCCTATAAACTCGTTCCAGAATGGGCAGATAAATTTCTCGGCGATGAGCAAGCCGATTCGATTGTCTGGGACCCGCACAAACAATTGGGCGCGCCGATCCCTAATTCGGTGCTTTTTGTAAAAGACGGCTCTGAGTTTGCCCGCATGGCCTTGCACAGCAGTTATTTCAACCGCGCCGAGGATGCAGAACCAAACCCTGGGATCAAATCCCCACCCTCCACCCGTCCGATGTCCGCCCTGCCTTTGGCAACCATCCTACGAGGCAAAGGCATCGCTCAAGTCAGCGCGGATTTACGCTCCCCGCTGGTCGCCATCCACAACTTGTGGCAGTATCTTCAATCACAACCTGATGTGGAAGTCCTCCACCAACCCGATACTGGCGTGCTATGTTTCCGCATGACCCCCCAAGGGATTCCTGCTAATGATCTGGATCTGCTGCAACAGAGGCTTTTCCAGCAGATCATGGCCGCTGGTGAGCGATCAATCTCAGTCACCAATTTCGACGGTAAAATTGCCCTACGCCTTGTAGTGGTATCCCCCCACACAACCTACGACCACCTGTGCGAAACCATCAAAGAATTACGTTCGGCTATCCCGTAAACTTTTTCATCATGCAATACGCCAGAGGGCCAAGTGCACCTTTGACGGTCTTCGCCCGGAGAGCTTGATCCAGGTCGGCAATCAGATCGGTGGGACTCTCCAGGCCGATGCTGGCGCGCACGATGCCCTCCCCGGCCCACTCACGGATGCGCTTTTTCTGCTCGGCGTTTAAATAGCTGACGGCATCGATATAGATATCCGTGGGATAGTAAAACAGCAAACTGTGGGCGTGGCCCAACGAAGTCGCATATTGAAAGAGCTGGATCTTTTCAGCCAGGGTGATCGCCGCCCCCAACCCGCCCTTGAGCTGGAACGTGAGCATACCCCCGAAGTTAGTCATCTGATTCTTGGCCAGATCAAAGTGAGGGTGGCTGATCAGTCCCGGGTAAAAAACGCGTTTGACCTTAGGGTCAAAAAGCGCGCCACTTCGTAAGCATTCTGGCTGTGTTTTTCCATGCGCGCGGGGAGAGTGACCAGGCCACGGTTGATCAACCAGGCGTTGAAGGGACTCAGCGCGCCGCCCAAATGCACAAGCATATCCTTTCGAATCCTCTTGATATTTTCTTCTGAACCCAAAACCGCCCCACCCAAGGCGTCGCCATGACCGTTGATGAATTTCGTGAGACTGTGGATGACGTAATCCGCACCCAAAGCCAGGGGTTGCTGCAAAGCTGGACTGGCCCAGGTGGAGTCGACCGCTAGGGGGATGCCCACTCCTTGAGCAATTTCCGACAACGCAGAGATATCGGAGATGCGCAAGATGGGGTTAGCGGGTGTTTCGACATAAATCAACTTCGTGTTCGGTTGCAGGGCAGCTTCAACTTGCTCGAGCTCGCTGGTATCCACCAGGCTGACCTCGATGCCAAAGCGGGGCAAGTGCTCCCCGAACAGCTCCACCGAACCGGCATAGCAAACCTCGCTAGCGATTAGGTGGTCGCCATTGCTCAACAAGGTGAAGATCAGCGCTGACACCGCAGCCATGCCGCTGGCCACAACGACGGCAGCTTCGGCACCTTCCAAGGCGATCAAACGATCTTCCAGAGCTCTAAGGGTGGGGTTGCACCAGCGCGTGTAGGCATACGGCGGGCGGGTAGAATCCATATAGATAGCGTCGAAAAGCTTGACCCCAAACGCGGGCAGTTTGAAGGTGGTCGACATATGCAAGGGTTGGCGCAACGCGCCGGTTTCAGGGTCAGCCCCCTCGCCAGCGTGCACGGCAAATGTGTCAAATTCGTTCATGGGTGCCTCAATTGAATCTTCCTTCTGTAACGGAAAAATCCGAAAACGGGTGTGCGCAGGCCGCGTAGACGCCTGCGCACACCCGTTTTCGGGAAATTATTTGTCTAACTGATTTGTTAAGTTCACAGCGAAAATGTGATATTCATCCTGCTCATACACAACTTGCAAACACGCTTCGCCGCTAGGATCCCAGTCCCCCAGTTGGCGTTCCAAGGGTCCCCAAAACAGAAAGTCGACTTCGAATTGGCGGAGCAATTCTATGCGCTCAGTGTTGGATGTCGGTTCGGCGTAGAAACTCTCAACCCGAGGTCTGAGTTTCGCGAGGTCAACGCTCTCTGGGCCGTGACCGATAACGACGAACGCCGGCGTCCAGGCTGGCATGGCGTTGCCTGTTTCAAAAGAGGCAAGCACAACGGCAGGCGAGTCATCACTTTCATTTGAGATTTGATCCAAGGCTAAGAAGGCTTCTATTTCAGCTCGAGGTCTGAAGATGGGAACTTGGGGTGTTCGGACGGCATTGATTCCCCCGACGAGCAACAACAGCGTCGTCGGGAAGGAAAAGGCCAAGATCCAATGAAATTTCAAGTTCACTCCGCCAGTATCGCGGTTCCTGCCAGGAACCGCGATACTACCGTGTGTGAAATCCCCTACCTGATCAAAAAATGCCAACACCATGGCGATCAGGGCCACCCAATAGCCATCCGCCAAGCGACGCTGCAACGGGTAAGGTGCGTACACTAAAACGGGCAGTGCTACACTCCAGGCGACCGGCAGCCAATATGCATCCCGTTTCTCTCGCAAGAGATAGTTGGCCCCCATGATGCCGAATGGAATCAGCAACCCATATGCCGCCAGGTAATGTAATGGGTGGGGTGAAAGGATCAAATTTTGAGCGGTCCACTGGCGGAGCACAGGGTCGCTGTTGAACGCCCATACCGTATACACCACGAGTGGTGATGTGACACCTACGATCCACAGCCATCTCTGGAACCAATTCCACCAGCTATCCCAATCCGTATCACCAGACTTCCACCTCCACCAGATTCGTTGAAGGAGCAGTACGCCCCAGTGCGCGCCAAGGATCGCCCAGCTTAGCACAACAGCCAGGGGCTGCATCAAACCCATAACCAACCACAATAATCCAATGAAAAAACCTGAACGGTTTTTCCAAACAGACAACTCAGGTACAAGATAAACCCGCAACCCCCACAATAACAAAGCGCGCGCCACAGCCAGATGAGGCAGCCCATAGATGGACAGAAAGCCAAAGGTCTCGGGGGAGTACATATCCAACGGCAAAGACCCCAGCCAGGATCCTTTTCCCAACAGAATCAACAACCAACCTAACCCCCCACCCAGGGCTGCCAGGGCAACACCCCAGACTCGCCATCGCTCGCCTTTGATGAAGAGCGCTAAGAAATCATAACAGGCCAGAATGTAAAGCACTCCCCCAAGGATGCGCCATAGATGGAATAAGGCCACCAATTGCTCGTGCTGCGCAGGCGGTGAGGTCAGCTTGCCGAGCAACAGATAAGGGGCAAATGCCACAACGCCATCCTGTGGCCAGGCCGTATAGGGCGTGCGGAATAACCAGTCACCGTCGGCGCCGCGTAGCATCTTGGCCATGTAGCTGTTGCCATCTTCAACACCGAAGACGAAGCCTGTAAAGCGCCAACCGTCCCCTTCCACCGCGAAGCCGAGCAGGTATGGGAGGCTGGTGAGCAACATCACCACAATTGCAAAGATCCACAACCACAGAGGATAACGTCTACTCTTAGCCGCTAATGGTTGACCGCCAACCGAGCTGGTCATGCGTTCTTTCTCCTCTTGCTAACCCAGACGAAAAGCAATAGCCCTAACGTAAAACATCCCAAACCCAGGAAAACGCTCAGGGGACGATATGAGAATCTCACAAAATGCTCACCGGGTGACAATTCCACCGCGCGCAACAACCCCAATGGTTCCAACATTTCAACTGTCTGACCGTCGACCATGGTAATCCACCCTGGATAGGCGATCTCAGACAGCACCAGCAAACCGGGACCCTCTGCCCGCAGCATGATCTGATTGGGCGTCCACTCAAAGATCTCAATCGGAGTTAATTCTTTGCCGATCTTCGCATCATTGGGTTGGACCCAGGCTCTCGGCAATGCCGAGGTGTTCTCATACACCCTGGTTTCTCCAAACCGCTCGAGCAACTCCAACCCTTCGACACTCAGATCGAATTCTGCAGCCACATAGGCCACACTCAGCAATCCCAACGCAGCCGCATCGGGCATGAAAAGCGCATTGTCAGAACTGGGATTACCATTGGCAAAGGGCGGCAGTGTGACACCATACCCCGGACGCGGCACCCCTGTAGCCGCGTCCATGTATTCAACATAGGCGCTCAACTGGAGGGGATCCACCCCATCAGCCATCTCCAAGCCATAGAGCGCGGCCACATCCTGCGGCAGGCTGTAGGATGGAGAGTACACTCGGAAAGCACCCGGCAGTTCCGCTAAGAAATGCCCAACTTTGCCCGCTTGCGATTCAACTGCCACGGCTTGTCTGAAGGTCAACACCGAGGCATTGACCACGCCCCAATCCAGCAGCGCCATCCCAAACAGGATCACCGTCCAGGTTTGGCGTGGGACTTGCCCTTTGAGTACTATCAACACCCACAGGAATGCCAATGAAATCGCGCCGGCACCCCACAGGAATTCCCGCGCCCAAACGCCAGTCAAGACGCCTACGCCGAGCGCGAAGGCCAGCACAAACGCCGCCAACCCGGTCAAGGTCAACGTGACCTGTCGTCCTCTATTTCCGGATTTTCCAAAGACAACCTCCAAGCCATAGGAGGCAAGGACAGCGCCCGACAGGCCGGCCAAGAACAGCGCCCGTGGGGGGACGCGCAGCAAGTCAAAGCCGGGGATCTGGGCCACCGCTGGCAATAATGGTAAATTGGACCCCAAAGCGTACAACATAGAAACCAGGTAGACCGCTAGCCAAAAGCGGATCATCTTCCGGCGCGGACTCGCCAGAAGAGCAACGATGAGTAAGACAAGCACCACCCCACCAGGGTAAAGCATCCACTCATGGAAGCCCCCAAAATCTGGGAAGAGGAGTCCTAACAGACGCGCTGGTGGGAGCGAGTGGGCAAACACATCACCTGGAGCAAGCAAACTGCGGGTGGAAAGGCGCGTGTATTCCAGAAGAGGAAATGCAAGGGGAGCAGAGAGGAGGAAGGCAGTAAATAGGTTGAAGATTAGGTATTGGATATTGGAAATTGGAATTATACTCTTTGCGGTTTTTCCTAATCTATAATGCCTATGCGCAATTGAGTGAAGCAGCCAAAGTAGGCCTGCGTAAGGAGCCCAACGTGGGTCGGCGAGGAAGATCAACGCCAGGATCAAGCCAGATTTTGGCCAAGAAGGACGACGCTGGACACTGGAGGTAAGCAGCCATGGCGTCCAGGACACGGCGTACACCAGAGTCAAATGCCCAGCACCATGATGTGCGAGCAGTTTTGGCAACGTTTCGAACGCCAAGGCCCCAAACAAGGCCGCCTCGTGAGATAGTTTTTCGATGCGCAGCAATCGATACAGCCCCACCCCTCCCAAAAACAGATGCACCATGACCGCGAGATTGAAACCCAAAGGTAAGGGGAATACCAACGCAAGCCAGCCCGGCGGATACCATAAACCGGAGAGTGGGTTGGCCGCAAAAGGATAGCCGCTCAAAATGGTCGGTGACCAAAGGGGGATCACGCCCCACTCCGTAATGGCGCGCTTCAAATACAGGGCATTGGGATAATGGGAGATGACTAGATCCGAAAAGGGTGCTTCAGCCGAAGGGTAGGGAAAGCCGTTCAACCCGGGGATGAAGAAAAGCAGCGGCAGCAACAGCGGCCATACTGTTCGCAGATCGAGTTGAGCTGTATAGCGATTCTTCAACGCGCTCTCCAATGCTGTGTCCTTTTACCTCTCTACTGTCAGGAGTAGAACTTGCCCATCTGAAAATACTGCCTCGTATTCCCAACTCGCACAGGCAGGCGAAATGGCCTGTTCGCGTGGGCCGTAAAAAATGTAATCCACACCGCGCGCAACCAATAAAGTCTCTCGCTCATCAGGCGAATTACCACCAGCATACAACCTCTCGACGAATGCCATCTCCTGATCTGCATAGATTGTCTCATAAGGATGGCCATAGATCACCCTGCGGCTGGTGTGTGCTGGGATAAAGATACCCATATCGGGGCTCGCGAGGACCAAAGCGTCTGCCGGAGAATGCTCAGTAATCCATTCTAAAGCGCGCGCCTCCTCTATCGAAAGATACAAATTCGCATCGTGCGTGCGAGCACCGTAGAACCCAGACAACACTACCACCAGATTGGTTGGGATGACAATCACGAATACGGCCACCACCCAGAAATGAAAAGATTTGGGCCGCGACGCGCTGAGGTGCGTAATCCCTAAGGCAGCCAACCCTGCCAGGGGCACAAAGAGGCCCGTTAAAAAGCGGCGCTGTAAACCGAAGGGGATATAGACCAAGATCAGCCCCAAAACCATCCAGATGACCATAATCTCCCCATGTCGATCAATATTATCGGAGTCTCTTATCTTCAGCGCCCATATTCCTACGATTGCGAGGATCAACGCTGGGGATAACGAAACCAACAGGTCCCAGAGCGGTGGAGAGAGAGTCAGGTTTTGAGCATTCCAAATCGCGATGACGGGGTCGTAGGCTGCAATCCAAACGTAATAGAGCATTAGGGGCGCGCCACCAATCAAGACAAGCAGCAGCCCCCAAAACTCGTCTCGCAATATTTGTAACTCTTTCCAGGCTCGCTGATCGAAAAACACATAGATTAAACGCCCGCCCAATACCGTGAGCACGATCACCAACCCAAAGGGACTGATCAGGCTGATCAGTGAGGATATCAAGATACGACTGACCACGCCCCAGGGTCTCAAACGAGTTTCTCGAGGCAAGATCAGCCACAATGCCAGGGTCAGGCCCAAAGGAAAATGAGGATTGGTGAACGCCGAAAGAAAGGGATAGATCTCCCCAACCCAAAGGTCTGAGGTGATCTGACCAAAAGGGATCATCACCCAACCCATGCCAGAGCCAAGGACAGCCAGAGAATAGGCCAGGCGCTGGGTTCGTCTCACGGGAAGCAGCGCGCCGTAAAACCGCCAAAGCATTCCCAGCATGAGCGCAGTTCCTAGCAGCCTGGCGCAATTATAGACA
>CAYWIC010000174.1:0-10495 GCA_964458115.1 uncultured Anaerolineales bacterium
AGACTTCGCCAAAGGAGGAAACAGCGATGAATGAAGGGATTGCTCCCCATTCCGATTAAAATCATATCAGAATTGGCCAGGAATGTTGATGGTCAAATATCACCGTTGGTAGGTGATGATGCTCCCTCAGGTATATGACAATTGTTGGGTGTTGTTCTGAAGGAATTACCCCCCCCTGGTAGCACTGCTACCAGTTCCGATTTTGCTGTCGGATGCTCTCCAATAATCCAGGTTGATCTGAGCTTCGCATCCCACCTTGGAGTGCTCCGATACGAGTATCAATTTCGGTGCTGAGTTTCATCCATTCACTGACGATAAGGACAAATCCAGTGGCTTTCGGGAGAAAAAATTGCGGAGGGAAGAAGAGGCGCAAGGCGAAACGAGACAACGGGAAACCTCTCAACTCGATCGCCAACGCCGTATATCTGTAGAGCGGCGCAAGGAAACGTTGAGTGGCCCAACTCTGCTCATTTGGAGGAAAGATTTGGATTAGGTCAACTGGGTGAACTGATCGTACTCTGCGGTATGCCACATTGAGCTTCATGAATGGGGTAACAATGCGAAGATGTGTCGCATGGGGTTGTACATAACTCATGTTGCGCGCGAGCATTGCGAATAAGCCGATTAATAGACAGATGACCGCTCCTGCTAAAACCCAAAGGTTATTCGCGTTTTGTAAAAGAACTTTTTGATCGGTTCCAGCCTGCCACCAGACCACGCCCAAGATAACCCCAAGAAGGATAGTTGATTTCCACAAACGGTCCCACGATCGACGATACAGGAGGAGAATGTGCCGATTGCCTGGTTTTTGTTTAGCCATGCTTTTGTTTTCTAGATGGTTATTCCTGCTCTTGCCCAACAGGCAGAGTAAACCAGAATGTGCTGCCTCGATCTAATTGGCTGCTGAACCCGATTTCGCCACCCATTGTTTCTATTAAGCGTTGAGTAACGTTCAATCCTAGGCCCCAGCCAGTTTGTTCCCGGACTACGGACGATTCTGAGCGAAAGAACTGGGTGAAGAGCTTGCTTTGTTCTTCTTCACTAATACCAATTCCCGTATCAGTAACTTCTACGCAGACATGCTCATTTTTCGGGTAGGCCCGAACAACAATCTCACCGCCTCCTGGGGTATATTTCCAGGCATTACTAATCAGATTAGTCAGGATCTGTATCACACGGTTGGGGTCTGCATAGGCCTGCAAAGGATCTTCAGGTAGATCGGTGACCAGGTTTTGGGATTTCTCCTCAAGTTTGTGCCGTAGGCTACTGAGCGTTTCAAGCACCTGGGTTTGCAAATTGATCAATTCGGGTTTTAGGTTAATCTTACCGCGCTCGATCCTGGAGATGTCTGATAAATCGGAGATCAGATCGGACATGCGCTCTACATTGTTGCTGATAACGTCTAAGAATTCGGCTTGTTGTTCAGTGATTTCCCCCACAATTTTTTGGCGAATTAGATCAGCATATCCTTTGATCGATGTCAATGGAATGCGGAGCTCGTGGGTAACGATAGAGACAAATTGGGATTTGGCTTCGTTTGCAAATTCAATGGCTTCGTATAGGCGCGCATTCTCAACAGCCGCCGCAGCTCGACCAGCCAAGCGTTCTAAGAATTGTTGATCGGACGAGGGAACTGCTACAGGATGAGATATGATGACGGCACCGATTGTTTTTCCAGCATGCAAGAGAGGGGCCAGAAAATACGCTGGGCTGGAATCTTTTGCTGGGATATGCTGGGGGGTAGAACCTGGTTGGATTTTGGCAATCACCCAATCCTCGAGTTCCAGAGAGTCTCCACTTTGGGGTGCGGAAACAAGATTTAGGGTGGGATCTTCTTCATTCAGAAGTACAACCCATCCCCGGGTTGCACTGGTCCATTTTACCGCCCATTGACGGGTTATCTTCAAGACGTGCTCTAAATCTAGTTGGGCGTTCAGTTCTTGATCGATGTTGCTGAGAGTCTCTAGTTCCAGGACACGCGCTCCGAGAGCTTGGTCAGCTTGGGTATATATCTGCGCATTTTCAATTGCAACGGCAGCCTGGGTAGCAAAGGTGTTCAGTAGATCGAGGTCTTCATTGGTGAAAATTCCAGATTGGGCGCGATTGTCTACGTATATGACACCGATGCGTCGTCCTCGAGCCAGGAGCGGTGCGCACATAATGGAGCGCAGTGCGTAGAAGATGACCGATTCTTGGTCTGAAAAGCGGGGGTCGTCTTGCGCGTCGGTGGTTACCACGCCTTGACCGCTTTCGAGAACGGAGCGGATCACCGTCCGACTGATTTCCATATCCTCACGCTGTAAATTTTCTTGCTGGATATTGCGGGCTGCAACCAGATTCAATTCTGATGAATCTGCTTCCACAAGGGTAAGGAAACCACGTTCTGCGCCAGTCAACTGGATCACAGCATCCATGACCTGTGTGAGCACTTCATCGACATTGAGTGAAACGCCTAAACTTTGTGAAACCTGATATAAGGCTGCCAGCCGCCCTTGGCCTTTGTCCTGCTCAGTAGAACGCTTCAACTGTTGGAGTCGACTACGTACTTCGTGCAATGCAGCACGCGTTTCGACTGGCAGTGTTTGTTTTTCAAGTTGAACCAGCGTCTTCTCTAGCTCATTCAACGATTTAATTTGAGTGTCTTTATCCATCATACAGTATTACTGATTATACAGTAAAATGCGGAACCTCTCTGTGCCGCCCTGATAATCCCTTGAATCTTGATAAGCCCCAGGACACTGCCTGGAGAGACCAAAGCGCAATACTATGCCAATAGCTCTGTATCCACTTCCTGCGCGCAGCGTACGAAATCGAGCACAACGGGCACATTGCGCATCATATATGGCATACTGCCCCTGACACGTAGCTTGCGAGTGATCATGGCCTGCATGGGGTCAAGTTCACCCTTGATGATGCGGGCGAAATTTCCATATGGTGCGCTGAGCACATAGGCGGGTTTTTGCTCGCTTTCCTCTTTTTCATCTACAACGAAGGCCTCGCGGCATTCGCCATGCCATAGATCGAGATAGAGTTTCATTGTGGAGGTGAGTGGTCCGTCAGGTTCGATGTTGAACATAATATCGCCTTCCCATTTTTTTGCGATACGAGCATAGTTTTCGTCATTATTCAGTTTTTCTTCGAGTGCCTTGAGCCAATCAGCACTGGGGAACAGATACGCCATAAAGTGCCTCGCTTTCAGGTTTAGGAATCTTGGTTTGGTAAAAATGTTTCACAAATAACCAGGGGGATGAGTGGGAACACCCAGGTCATATATTGACGAAAAAGTACGGAATTGAAATCAACAAAGATCAGCAGGATGAAAAACGCTGCTGAATAGATTTTTAGTTTTTTCATCCAGGCGGCTAGAAATATAAGCGCCATCAATACTAGCATGGGTAGTTTGGCGGGGATACCTGATAAGGTCAGCAAGGTGTCAATCGCGGGGGCGCCAAAATGACTTTCTGAAATCCGTGTGGCTGAAACGAAAATCGATTTTATGAAACCTTCAGCATTCCAAACCAAAAATGGGGCTGAAACGATGAGGGGGATACTAGCCATGACTGCATTGAGGTGGATGAACTGTTTGAAAGCGCGTCTTTCTACGGATTGCCAAATCCAAATGACATAGAGGGGAATCATGAACATGGCAATGTGTTTGACGCTCAACGAGAGTCCAAAGGCCAACAAAGAGATGATTTTGTTTCTAGGCCATGAAACCAATGAGATGAGCAGAAAGAAGATGGCGACGAAATCGATGTGGTAGATCATCGTCATATGCAGAGTCCAACGATTGAACAACCAGAATATCGCGGCAATGATGGCAAATATGAGATTGTTATACCGATGATAGGGGATGTAGAAGAGCAGGTAGGTGATCCCAAGATTGGCAGCTAAGAAGATCACTCGCCAGAAACTGAGCCACTGTAGATAATCTTCGAGACCAATTTCCTGTGCGAACCAGGAGAGAGTATATGAGATGGGCAGGTAGGTGGCGAAAATTTGATTCCACTCGATGGTTTCATCGTATTCGAGTGCTCTTGCATAGGGATTGCGCCCTTGTTGCAGATGGTCTCCCTCGATGAAGATAGCGAAAATATCTTGTTCCTCGAGATCGAAAATATTTTCTCGTGTGAACATTGTCGTAGTATCCCAATCTTCAGGTTCTAACTCCCATAAATGTGAGTGCATAAACATGCCTGAAGTCAGGATAACCAGCAAGCATAGTACGGCGAAACCATGAGCGCGCAGGTATTGTTTGAACTTCGTTGAATCACGGAAGATGAAGAAGAGCGATAGTCCACAAAGTATTGTGAACCAAAACATGAAAGGGGCTAACCGCGTGAAGTAGCCTTGAACGAAAAGATCCGTGGTGGTGAATGCTGTGTAAAGGAAATAGCTTCCAAATAACAATCCAGAGAGGGCTATCACCAACCCTGTTGTCAGGTTGCCATCCCGGCTGAAAATGACATCGATATTTTGAGATGCTCTTTGATGCCAGTCCGCTACCTTCCTGGCTTTAAAAGCCATTAAGGATACCAGGCTAAGGAGCATAAGCATCACAAGGATTAGAATCGCGCGAAACTTCGAGAACCCAAATAGCCAGGCACCCTTAGGATCCCCTGGAATCAGTATCAGCCATATCAGGGCAATAAATCCTGCAACTAAGGTAGTATTGAGGAAAGCGCGTAGCGTAAATCTTCTTTTCATTTATCTTGTTTCGAAATCTCAGGGGAATTTTCGGCGTAATAAACACACATCACTTGCAACGGACAGATTTCACACTGGGGTTGGCGCGCCTTGCAGATTTCCCTTCCCAAGCGAATGATATTTAGATGGGCCGCGTAATAGGTCTCCTCTGGGAATTGTTCAGCTAAGTGATCGTGGGCTTTGTCAGCGTTCATCTTTGGGGGGCGCAGCCCCAAGCGGCCTGTAATACGGTAGACGTGGGTATCCACTGGAAAGGCGGGTTTATCCAAAGAGAACAGCAACACGATGGATGCAGTTTTTGGTCCAACGCCCTTAAACTGCAATAACCAGTCGGAGGCCTCTTTTGTTGAATATTCTTTCAGAAAATCTAAATCCAGAGAGCCGCGTAGTGTGGCAATTTTCTCCAGGACGTTTTGAATCCGAGGCCCCTTCTGATTTGCTAATCCTGCGATCCGGATAGATTCGATCACATCAGCGGTATTTGCATCTCGAACTTGTTCCCACGTAGGGAAGCGCTCGCGCAGGGCGAAAAATGCTTTATCTCGATTGGTATCGTTGGTGTTCTGTGAGAGTATTGTCGAGACCAATTCATCGATTGCAGGTAACGGATTTCGCCAGACAGGCTGTCCATAGAAATCTAATAAGCGTTGGTGAATACGAGTTGCACGGTTCATGGTGTAGGTGGGGTCCGTTTTAATTTCGATCGAAGAGCAAGGGGAGTATAGTCGATAAGTATCCACAATAACAAGGCAGCCAGCAGACCATTACGCAGGTTGAGCACGAGAACGCCGAGGGTATGCATATCGAGCAGCAGTCCAAAACCGGCTGGGAATAGTATGTTGGTCAGCCAATAAATTGCGATCATGAAACTCGCATAACGGAATTTTAGCAGCGGCATAAAAGGTAAGACCCAAATGATGTATTGAGGTGAGAATACTTTATTCGTGGCAATAAATGCCAGGATTGCCGTGGCAGTATATGCGATGACGCTATCTGTTGGGATGTCCTTATGTATCGAATATTGATCTCTGAAATGCATATAGCAGCTCGCCAGGATGATCAAAAATATGGCGATGGTGATATAAGGTAACCAGCGGAGGGCGATATCTGCATAGGGTGATGAGAGATGGAAAGCAGTGTAGTTATAAACGATCTCTGCAGCTCCAAAACCAATTTTTTTCAATATAAGGATGAGACCGCTGATCAACGTCTCGATTTCTAAGCCGCGTTGTTGATGATACGTGAGAAATGAAGCGAACTGGTTTGGAGCCAGCAAATAAAATGGCAGAATGATTAGGATGCTGATGAGCCCACCTACGATAAAGCGTACTAGAGAGGCGATATCTTTCTTGGCGAGAAAATATAATCCCATAATTGGGATGATCACTGCTGGATATAGTTTTGCCCCTACCGCAACGCCAATGCTGAAACCTGATGCGGCAGGTTTTTTCGCGATGAGAAGATATAGTGCCAAAATGGACAGAAGGGCGGGAAAAAGATCATAGCGGAAGGGAAGTATGGGCGCGCAGAGTAGCACCCCAATTGTCAAGAGTGCCGTGGCTTTCACCTTTTTTGGCGGCTCAGGATACCACCGTTGTAGCATCAAGAGCACGATGATTGACATGATCAGGCTGAAGAGTGCATTTACAAACAGGTATACATTCAAATACTGCTCAAATGACAGTGTTTTTCCGAGAGCCACCACATGGGGTAGGCTGAAAGCCAATAACGCCAGGGGGGGATATTCCATATCATAATCCCGGTATGGAATTTCTCCCTCGATGAACTTGGTCGAATAGTGGTAATAGATCTCTACTGAATCGTCATGCCAATCTGTGTACAACTCATAGGCCAGCAGAGCGACAACGGGGAATGAAATGAGCTGAATAATTATCAGCCCAACAATGATTATACGATCGCTAACGACCTTGTTCGTCTGCATTCAATTCACCTGAACTGGTTGGGAAGATGTAAGTGAGCGCCATCGGTATGATGATGAAACTCAAAGGGAGCATCTGGCGCACCTCTTTGGTGATCCCTGTCAGATAATGGATTGCAACGAAGATGGGGATCACGAATGCTGCGCGCTGCAAAAACAATGGTTTTTTTGAATACTTGAAGATCGCAAAGAGCCAAAATGCGCCAAATATGAATAAGATATACAAGTATTCGGCTCGCCAATATTCCAGCGGCGTAAAGCGCAAATTACTGATCAGACCTTCGATGTTATCGGGTAAATGCCATGCGCCTCCCAGGTGAGGCCTATCGCGGGTTATATAGCGGATGATTCCGGAGGCCAGAAATGCGGGTAGGCACGTACCTAAAGTGAGCAGCACCAGCTTCAGCATTGGCCGGAACTGGAATCCGTTGAAGTTGTAGCAGAAATAAACCAATGGCAGCGATAGGATGGTCTCATTGTTTAGCGCGCCAATCAATAAAATGATCATGTACCAAACGGTTTGATTTTCTCGAATAGCCCACAAAGCCAATAAATAGGTTAGCAGCAGCAGTGCAGCGCTTTCTTGGAGGTGATTGTAGTAACTCAAAGGCATGATGCTGGCCAGAAATAACACGCCGGCAAAAGATACCTTTGTATCGAACCATTTTTTCAAATAGAAATGGAAGCCGATAAACGCGAGAAAAACAAATAACCATCGCTGGAGGATGTAGGCATTGGGAATTGATATGTCTAGGGCGTGTCGAAATACTTCTGGGATATAGAATTGGAGCAATCTCGATTGTTCGTTATTTGTATACTGGAATGCTAAGAGCAGTTCGTGGTTTTTCTCCAACGTGCCGTCAAACCAGGCTGGAGTCACTCTTAGTTTGGAACTTAGGTTAATGAGAGCTAGAACGATATATATGCCAGAGAACAATGAAATTTCCCTGGCCAATGGATTGCTAGACACCCATATTCTGATTTTATTCATGATCGAGGCAGGATATTCACAGAGAAAAAGAGTAACAGTTTGGATTTATGGTTTTTCCTGTGTGGGGGGTTGGTTCACGTTTACTATGGAGCGGAGTTCTCCTACGAGTAGCTTGCGCCAATTTCTCAATGGATAACTGGGGCCAAAGGATGCCAATGTTTCTAGCTGAGTTTCATCGAGCGCGCCGAGTTGATGGAGGATTTCCAAGATCACAGCAGGACGGGCGCGACTCTTAAGATCGCCATCGGCGATTTTGATGGCGATGCCAATGCCTGGAGAACCGGACTCGATCACGTTTGGCAAGATCCCAATACAGAAGTATCCTTCTGCTCCAACTTTAGCAACGATGGTCCCTCGAGCGGCTTCCATGAGATGCGTGTCAAAACGACCTGGGCCAGCGACCATATCTGGGTGTGATGTCATTGCATTTGTGATCGTTTTGCAAGCCCTGGCTCGTTTTTCAGGGAGGTCATGTGGGTCGCATAAGCGCGCGAACCCGAGAGCCGCGTTTCGCAGGGGGATGGCAAAATTAGGGGCAGAACAACCATCGGTGCCCATGATAACAGCCTCGGGGTCGATCCCGCACATCCCACAAAAAGCGCGCAAGATCTCTTGTTGAATGGGGTGCTTCGGGTTGATGTAATCGGCCATGGGTACCCCCATCAATTGTGCGAAGGCCAACATGCCGGTATGCTTCCCAGAGCAATTATGCCGTATTGGAGCAGGTTCTTCTTGGCGCGAACGAATTGCGAACGCTGTGTTGGAGTCAAGCGGGGGGTGCGTACCGCAAAGCAGGTATTCATCCGAAACACCGATCTTATTTTGAATCGAGGCAACCGTTTCCGCATGTGCGTCGGTTCCGCCATGCGATGCACATATGATGGCGATTTCCTTTTCGGAGAACCCCCATTTCAGATGACCTTCGTTCTCTATGAGCGGAATAGCTTGAAAGGGTTTTGCCGCAGAACGAAGGAAGGAGGTTGCTTGTGGATCGCCATGGGCAGCAAGCAGATTGTTGTGAGAATCGACAATGGCATACGCGCCAAAGTGGATCGACTCGACGATTGGCCCGCGCGTTAATTCAAGGATGGGGAGATAGGTGGGTGATGTCATAATTGTGAAGACTGGGGTGGGAAATCAAGGTTTATTCAACTCTTTTCCCAAAATGGCACGCGTAATACTCCAGTAGACCAAACTGCAAGCGCTGGGTATAAAAAGTTTCCATCTTCGATGGATAGGAAATTTTCTTCAACAGGGCAGGAACGATCTTCAATATATCTTCCGAGCTAGCTTTACGAGCGGAGAGTGTTTTCAGGCGCCCGTCAATCGATTTGAGAAATTTACGTTGTTCGCGGATTTCTTCGATGGTGATTGGCCCTCCACGGCCACTGATGATCATGTAATCGTAATACTGGCGTGATGCCAGTAGGTTAAGTGTTTCATGCCAAATTTCAAGATCTGCCCTGGCCAGGAAAGGTGGTTGGTTTGGCGTCACGATGTCGCCAACAAATAGGATTTTCTCGGAGGGGATGTGGACCCAAGTTGATCCAGGTGTTGGTCCTGGATGATGCTCCATGCGGATTTCTGTGTCACCCCAATAAAGAGATAGGTGTTCATTGAAAGTGATATTTGGACGCTCCCAACGCGTCCCGCTGACCTCGGGGAAATGCTCCCATTCAGCTCCGCGTTCACTATTATGCCCCTTGAAGATAGTGGTTCGTTCTTGAAATGCCTTGGCGGTAAGATCGTGAGCGATGATTGGGAATTCGATAGCTCTACTTCCAAGGGTGCGGTCTTCGTGGATGTCTAAAACTACCATGAGGCGATATGTGCCAACACTCTGTGCCAGCAGGGCAGATTTCCAAGTATGTGCATCTTCGGAGCGCAATGGAGAGTCGATCAAGAGAGTTCCCTGGGGATACGTAACAGCCCCGACAGTTACTCCGGCGAAGGAGTTCTCAATGAATATGTTCTCTGCGATAGCTTGCATGGGTGCTCCTTATTCAATATCCTGCTGATGGTATTCGTCATCCGCCTTTGGGAGCGTGAAAGCGAAGCGCGCACCACCTTGTGTGCCCTCATCTACCCATATGCGGCCACCATGCCCTTCAACAGCCAAGCGACAATATGCCAATCCAAGACCGATCCCTTTCGGTCCACCTTTTCCATGGAGACGTGTGTATTTGTCGAATATGGTTGGCCGCTTTTCTTCTGGAATACCAGGGCCTGTGTCCTCGACCCAGAAACAGAGTTCATTGCCAGTTTGTGCTGCTCCAACGGTAATATGGCTTTCGGGTGGGGTATATTTTACAGCGTTTTCCAGCAAATTTATCAATACGCGTTGGATCATATTTTCGTCCACATCCGCGAGTGGAATTCCTTCTTGGACACGTGTATACACCTTTTGATCCTTGTTGTTGGCAATCGGAACTACGGCATCCACCGAAGCGTTTAGAATGCCTTCAACTTTGGTGGGTTCAGTATTTGTAACAGGTTGTCCGGCTTCCAGGCGGTTGATATCAAGGAGGGAGTTTGTCAGTCTTTCAATGCGTTTGGTTGAACGAACGGCGATCTCAAAGAGAGATTGAATGGTTGGATCGTGGTCAAAGGATTGGATGCTCTCAAGTACATCCAGACTGGAGAGGACATTGCCCAAGGGAGAACGGAGATCGTGATAGATCATCGAGAGCAGATCGTCTCGCAGTTGGTCTAATTCTTTGCGCTCGGTGATATCCCGGAATGTCCATTGCAGGTGATTTTCTCCTTCAATCTGGACTGTGTGCACATGAACTTCAATCGGAACTTCTCTACCGTACAAATGAAGTAAAAGAATAGTCATAGGGTATCCTCAGGGGGTT
>CAYWIC010000175.1:0-10449 GCA_964458115.1 uncultured Anaerolineales bacterium
ATGAGGGGGTGCCGCAGACGATTGATTACCCCGAAGTTCCCTTGTTTTATTTCCTCGAAGAATCAGCAAAACTATATCCCGATGCCCCCTGTACGATCTTCAAGGGCGCCAAGATCTCGTACAGCGAGATGGTCGAACACACGGACAGGTTCGCCGCCGCCCTGGCGGGCTTGGGCGTCAAGAAGGGAGATCGGTTGGGGATCTTTATCCCCAACACGCCACAGTTTGTTATCGCTTACTTTGGTGCGCTAAAGGCGGGAGCAGTAGTTGTCGCCACGAACCCGCTATATACTGCACGCGAGATCGAGCATCAGGCAAATGATTCCGGAATGGAATTGATGATTGTGATGAGTAATTTTTATAACACAGTCAAAGAAGTGCAGCCGAAGACGAAGATCAAGCAGATCATAGTAACCAATATAAAAGAGACCTTGCCCCCAGTTACTGCATTCCTATTCACATTGCTCAAGGAGAAGAAAGCTGGCTTTCGGGTTGAGTTGGGTGAGGGTGATATTTGGTGGGAGGAATTCATTGCTCCGTATAAACCTGAAGACAGACCGAAGGTTGATGTAGGACCCGATGATGTAGCGATCTTCCAATATAGTGGGGGAACTACGGGCACTCCCAAAGGTGCCATTGCCCTGCATCGTAATTTAGTGGCCAACTCTTTGCAGATTCGACGTTGGATGCCTCAGGCTATCGATGGTGAGGAAGTAGTGTTGATGGCAATCCCACTCTATCATGTCTATGGCATGGTGGCGGGGATGAACTTTGGTATGGCAACCGGCGCAGCCCTGGTAATGGTCCCCAATGCACGCGATATTAAAGATGACCTTGATAATTTACAGAAGTACAGGGCGACTATTTTTCCTGGTGTGCCTACGTTGTATAACGCCATTAATAACTGGCCGGACGTCTTGGCAGGAAAATATGATCTCAGTTCGATC
Organism: uncultured Anaerolineales bacterium; assembly: GCA_964458115.1. Classification (GTDB taxonomy): domain Bacteria; phylum Chloroflexota; class Anaerolineae; order Anaerolineales; family UBA11858; genus NIOZ-UU35. Next base: position 948 of record CAYWIC010000175.1, read on the forward strand.
AAGGCCTGTATATCAGGGTCTGCTGCATTGATGCGTGAAACTAAGGAAGCCTTTGAAGATTTGACAGGAGGGGTGGTCTTTGAAGGGTTTGGGCTTTCCGAGGCTCCTACGGCAACTCACTGTAATCCGTTGCTAGGTGAAAACAAGACGGGCTCAGTGGGTATGCCCTTGCCAGATGTAGATGCCCGTATCGTCAGCCTGGATGACGAAGTTACCGTGCTGCCGGCTGGAGAGGTAGGCGAGTTGGTCATCCAGGGTCCCCAGGTTTTTAAGGGTTATCATGAATTGCCCACTGAAACCAAAAATGCCTTGCGCGATGGTTGGCTATACACTGGTGATATTGCTCGCATGGATGAAGATGGCTACTTCTACATCGTCGACCGTAAGAAGGAAGTCATCAAGCCGGGTGGTTTCCAGGTCTGGCCGCGCGAGGTCGAGGAAATCATCTCTGATAACCCAAAGGTCTTAGAGGTTGGAGTGGCCGGTATTCCTGATCCCAAGCGAGGCGAAACGGTCAAAGCCTGGGTGGTGGTTAAACCTGATGAAACGTTGACTGAAGGGGAAGTGCGTGAATTCTGTAAGGACAAGATGGCGGCTTATAAGGTGCCAACTCACGTGGAATTTCGCGATGAACTGCCCAAGACGACGGTCGGGAAAATCTTGCGCAGGGAATTGGTGAGAGAGCACAAAGAAGCCATGTGATTTTCCCTTCCTTGGATGGGAAAATATAACAAAAAAGGTTCCAGAGGTTTGCCACTGGAACCTTTTTTGCAATACCTAAAGAGAAACATTAATTAGCATCAAGGATGGGGTAGTAACAGAGGCCCACGGTGCCGGGGCCGGAATGAACGCCCAGGGCGGGGGAGAGCTCAGCAATAAAGGATTCTGCACAGTCGACCCGTGCTTCGACCATGGCTTTGAGTTTTTCGGCCTCGTCGGCTGCTGCGGCGTGGACGAAGGCGACCTTGATTTTTCCCATAGAACCTACCTTGGCTTCGATTTTATCGATCATCATCTGGTAGACGCGTTTGCGAGTGCGGGCCTGGCCCAAGGGAACGATGATGCCATCCTCCATGCTGAGAATGGGTTTGATGTTGAGCATGCTACCGACCAAGTGTTTGGCTTTGCCAATGCGACCGCCCTTGAAGAGATATTTCAAAGTGTCGGCGGTTTGCAACATTTGGGCATTGGGCATGATAGATTTGACGCGCTCGACGACGGCTTCCAGGGAAGCGCCTGCCAGGGCGTCCCTGGCGGCCTCAATGACCATCCAACCGTGGCACAGGGAGACGTTGAGGGTATCGATGACTTCGATCTTGAGATTTGGGAGTTTGGTCTGAATCATCTCTTTCGCGTTCAAAGCCGCCTGGTAGGCACCGCTACCTTTGGAGGTTACGTGGATACTGGCGATCTCTTCTACGCCCTCATCAACGAGTTCCTGGTATATCTCCAGATAATCGCCGGGGCTGGGGTTGGCGGTTTTCGGGTAATCATCTACGATTTTAGCTAGTCGTTTGTAGAAGGCCTTCCCCTGAATGGTGATCAGATCGCGGAAGGTTTCTGCGCCCCAATGAATATAGTAAGGGGCGAACCGGATATTGAGTTTTTTAAGTAGTGCTTCCGGTATGCAAGCGACACTGTCAGTGACGATGGAAACTTTTGGCATGGTGTATCTTTCCTCTCTATTATATTCTCCCTATTTCCGGGGAAACCTTGATACGATTGCGTAACATGAGTTTCGAACTTTCTGAATTATCGTTATTGTTTGGGAAATTATATAGGTTTACTGGGAAAATTCTAGATTACGGGCATCATTTGAACAACTGATTTGAGTTATGAGCGTCACTAATTTGGTTGATTCCATCCGCTTCGCGGAGCATACCCTCGCTGCTAGCCGTTGGCGTGGGAACCAGGGTGAAACCGGTGAAGACGTGGAGCATCGTTACCTGAGACGAGATTGCAAGCCCCTATCTTTCCACTCCGAAAATGTTTTCGATTGCCGGTGCAACGTCTGTCAAATCAGCTAGATTTTTCGAAAAACTGGAACGCAATTCCGATGATCCGATGATCAGGGCTGGGACCGGATTGGCCGTATGGCGGCGGGTGCTGAGGTCTTCCAGATTGCCGTGATCGGAGGTGATCAGAATCAGACCACCCTTATCATCCCAAGCGTTGAGCAGACCACCCAGCACCTGATCGAAGCGTTTTAGCCAAAGGAGGGCTTCTTCCATATCCTTGCGGTGACCGATGAAATCACTAATCCAAAACTCGAAGAAGGAGAAGTCGTACTCTTGCGCGAGTTGAGCAAGTTTACCCCCGGCCTGGTTGAAGCTGTACACGGGGGTGTCAGCGTAACCTAATCGCTCGCGCCAGCCTTTTCCTGTGAAATCTGCAGAAAGGGCGCGACCGGCGAAGAGGTCATCCTGGTTCAAAAGGGGAATGCCTGACTTACGCATAGCCATCGCGACAGCGCCAGGTAAGCGGCGGCCTGATTCGATGCCCTCGAAATATGCCTGGGGATAGGCGTTGAGCAGGGTTGCATGAAGCCCCTGTTCCTTAAATGATCTAAAGAGGTTGCCATTTTCAAGGATATTGGCAATGGTTGGATTGGGCTTGGGACCGAAATGCTCTCCCAACTTGGCAGGGACGTTAACTCCGGTTAATAGGGTGGCCTGGCCGCTGGCGGATTGGGGCAGGCCCTCGACGCCCAGACGGGCATCCAAAGGGAGCAGGGAGGCGCGCTCGGATTCAAGGATCACGCCAGGGCTTAGTTCGAGCAGCCTGTTGCCATCCAGGAGATTAATCAGGTTGGGCATCTCGGCGCAGGCGAAAGGGTTTATCTCGGGGTAGTCTATTCCCAGGCCAATGCCGTCTAGAAAAAGAAAAAGGAATTTCATAAATCACTACTTTTACGGACAGATGTTTCGCCGAAAGATAGAGGTAGGGAGCAAACCCCCACCCCTATCTTCTGGCGGAGACTCTCCTAGGAACCTTTTTTCTGAGAACTCATCTGATAAAGAAGCCAAGCAGAGGGTCGAATATCTCGGTCGTTGCCATCTTGGCGTGAAATGAGTTCGAGCTGGGTTGAGAATTTCGCTAAATCTTGCTCGATAAGCCCTGAACCTGATGCGGCGAGATCAGTTCTGAAGAACACGTACAGCAAAAACGATCCACCTGGCTTGAGCAACCGATCCAGATTCTCTCGGTAAGTCCTTTGGCCATCTGCATCCAAACTGTGGAAACAACCGATGTCCAGGATCAAGTCGAAAGGTTGTTGCAGATTCTCTAATTTGGTTACATCTTGAGTGTGAAAATGGGCTTTGATATTTGCCGCGCGTGATTTGCGTCGGGCGGTGCGGATGGCCTTAGATGCAAAATCCACTCCGGTAGCTTCCCAGCCACCCTGCGCCAGGGTGATGACGTTGGTACCCGTGCCGCACCCTAGATCTAAGGCGCGCCCGGGAGGGTTCTGTTCGATGAATTCGATCAGCTCTGGGGGGGTGACATTGGTATCCCAAGGTGGCTTGAAGAGATACCAAAAGCTAAACAATAATCGGCGAGGAATTTTCATGCGCGCAAGTGTACCATGATGGCAGTTTGAACTTGAAAGTTGGATGATTGATGATGACGTATTCTTACTTTTGCCATATAATTGTGTGGCTTAAATACAAACCGTACGCGGTTAGCAGGAAAATAGGGGGTGGCGGTTCTGCCGCCACCCCCTATTTTCCTGACAGAAATCGCTTGATTGATATCATAATTTGAGGAAGGTCACAACCCATGAAAGAATATCCAACCGACAAAATCCGAAACATTGCTCTCGTTTCTCATAGCAGCGCTGGAAAGACGATGTTGGCAGAGGCTTATCTGCACGTCACAGGAGTGACCACTCGTTTAGGACGCATCGAAGATGGCTCCACAGCTTCGGATTTTGAAGATGAAGAAATTCGGCGGGGCATTTCACTCTCCACATCGGTAATCCCTATCGAATATAACGACCATAAAATAAATTTTTTAGATACCCCTGGTTATACAGACTTTGTAGGTGAAGTCATTTCAGCTTTACGGGTTGCCGACGGCGTGGTGGTAGTGGTTGACTCTGTCGCCGGAGCCGAAGTTGGCACCGAAATTGCCTGGACTTATGCGGATGAATTCAACCTGCCGCGTTTCGTGGTCATCAATAAGATGGACCGCGATAATGCCGATTTCCAGAAAGCTCTGGGAACCGTTGCTGAGATTTCTGAAACCCGTCTGATCCCCGTTCAACTCCCTTGGGGCGAAAAAGTCGATTTCAAGGGTGTTTTGGACCTGCTCTCAATGAAAGCATATGCCGGTGAGGGTAAGGATGCTGAAGAAATCCCGGCTGAATTCAGCGATGCAGTCGAAGAAGCGCGTATGGAGTTGGTCGAGGCGGCTGCTGAAGGTGATGACGAGTTGCTGATGAAGTATCTGGATGGCGAAGAACTCTCCGCGGACGAGATCGTCGCCGGGCTACGCAGCGCGGTGCTCTCTGGAGAATATGTGCCAGTCTTTGTGACCTCAGCAACGACTGAAACAGGTATGTTCCCCCTGTCAGATGCAATCCTCTCGTTGATGCCTTCCCCAATTGACAGGCCTGCTGTCGAGGCCGAAGGTGCTGCTGGTTCCGAGGAATTGTCTGCCTCCGATGCTGGTCCTTTAGCTGCATATGTCTGGAAGACAACAGCCGATCCCTTCGTGGGCAAGATCACGTACTTCAAGGTTTATTCCGGCGTGGTGGATTCTGATGGACGTGTGTGGAATCAGAATGCTAAAGAAGAAGAACGTCTGGGTGGGATTTTTACGATCCGAGGTAAAGAACAAATTTCGATGAAGACTCTCCACTCCGGCGATATTGGCGTGGTGGCAAAATTAGGTGATACATCTACGTCGCATACTTTCAGCGACAAGGGCCACCCACTGACCTTGCCAGTGCCTGATTACCCCAACGCCCTCTTTCGTGTAGCTGTTAGCCCTGAGACCCAGGCTGATTCTGCAAAAGTCAGCCCCACACTGACGCGTCTTTGTGAGGAGGATATGACCCTCTCTTGGGTCCAAGAACCCAGCACAAAGCAGACCATTCTGCAGGGGATGGGTGATCAGCACATCGACGTGGCCATACGTAAAGCTGCCAAAAAATTCCAGACTACGCTCAATATCGAACAACCCAAAGTGCCCTACCAGGAAACCATCACCAAGACGGGTTCAGCCCAATACCGCCACAAAAAACAATCTGGCGGCGCTGGTCAGTTTGGTGAAGTCCATTTGCGAGTTGAGCCGTTGCCGGATGAAGATTTCGAGTTTAAGAACGAAGTCTTTGGTGGGGCAGTATCGCAGAACTATATGCCGGCCATTGAGAAAGGCGTCAAAAACGTCATGTTGGATGGCGTTATCGCTGGGTATCCTGTTCACAATGTGAAAGTAGCCGTCTTTGATGGGAAAGAGCACCCCGTAGACTCCAAACCAGTGGCATTCGAAATCGCAGCCCGTGAATGCTTCAAGCTGGCAGTGATGCAGGCTGCGCCGGTGATGTTGGAACCGATCATGAGCGTCAAGGTGACCGTTCCAGAAGCCAGCATGGGTGACATCCTTGGTGATCTTAACACTCGTCGCGCCCGCGTCCAGGGTATGGACACCGTGCGTGGTAAGTCTGTGATCAATGCCAATGTGCCTCTGGCTGAGATGCAGCGCTATACCACCGACCTGCGTTCAATGACCGGAGGCCGCGGTGTATTCGCCATGGAATTCGATCATTATGAAACTGTCCCTACGCATCTTGCGGAGGAGATCATTCAGGCAAATCAGCAAGAAAAAGAAGAGAAATAATTTCTCTCGCAATCAGAAATAGAGCGAAGAACGCGAACATTGCAGCCCTGCATCTCTGAAGAGCAGGGCTGTTTCCACCCTCGAGTAAAATCTAATTTGCTTAAAAGGGGAGGTCCCATGTTTCGAATATTTAGAAGTAAAGATGATGTCTTTCACCAACTAATCGAAGAACAAGCCAATCTCACATATAAAGGTCTGAAATTGCTGGTTAAGTATATGGAAATGAGAGGGCGTGACAACGCGGAGAAAATGACTTTGCGTGAAAAGGAAGCCGACGAAGTTCGCAGGATTCTCATCGATGAACTGAATCGGACGTTCGTGACGCCTTTTGACCGAGAAGACATTTTTGCTCTTTCCCGGGCCATCGATGATGTACTTGATTATGCTGACTCCACCGTTGACGAGATGGAAGTGCTAGAAGTCACTCCAACGTCTTATATGCAGCGGATTGCATCGTTATTACGTGATGCAGCATATGAGATTTTGCTGGCTGTGCAACGGTTGAAGAAACATCCTGCAGTTGCCATCGATCACGCTCAAAGGGCGAAGGCTCTAGAAAATCGCGTCGAGAGTGTGTATCGCGAAGCCATAGCTGACCTGTTCAGCGGCCCAGAGGACGTTCACCATATCGTTGAGATGTTGAAGATGCGCGAAGTATACCGGCATCTCAGCAACGCTGCTGATCGCGGTGACGAAGCGGCCAATGTAATTTCCGACATCGTTGTGAAGATGAATTAATTGAGAGCTCATCAATGACACCCGCGATAATCTCCATTGTTGTCTTAGCCCTGGTATTCGATTTTCTGAACGGCTTACACGATTCTAGCAACATCGTTGCCACGATGATCTCTTCGCGTGCATTTCGCCCACAGACGGCATTGCTGTTTACAGCCGTCGCCCATTTTTTAGGTCCTTTTCTATTTGGGGTCGCGGTGGCCAAAACAATTGGCTCAGAGGTCGTACAGATTGAATCCATCACCATGGAAGTGATCATCGCCGCCTTGGTAGGGGCGATCCTTTGGAATCTGCTGACCTGGTTCTTCGGGATTCCGAGCAGTTCCTCCCATGCCTTGATTGGAGGCATTGTCGGCGCAGTCGCAATAGGGGCTGGGTTTGAGGCCATCAAACTAGGCGGATTGGAGAAAGTGTTGATTGCATTATTCGCCTCGCCAATCCTGGGTTTCATCTTGGGATTTTTGATTACAAAGATAATCTTCTTCCTGGCCAGGGCAGCAACACCCAAGATCAATACCTTCTTCAAAAGATCGCAAATCGTCACTGCATTGGCCTTGGCCTTCAGCCACGGTACGAACGATGCTCAAAAAACAATGGGTGTGATCACCTTGGGCTTAGTGATTAGCGGGGTTCTTCAAGAATTCCATGTCCCTTTGTGGGTGATTACTTTGAGCGCTGGGGCTATCGCACTGGGTACAGCATTTGGAGGCTGGCGCTTGATTAAAACCCTGGGTGGAAAATTCTATAAGATCCGCCCGGTGGACAGTTTTGCTTCCCAACTGACCTCGGGGATCGTGATCCTAGGCGCTTCTTTGGTTGGAGGGCCGGTGAGCACAACCCAGGTAGTTAGCTCTGCCATCATCGGCGTTGGCACATCGGATCGTGTTAGTAAGGTGCGCTGGAATGTAATGGAAGAAATCATCACTGCCTGGATCATCACCATACCAGCAACTGGATTAGTCTCGGCTGGAGTATATTGGCTTTTGGTGAACATTCCAGTGGTACAAGCATTCTTGTAATTCAGTGAACGTTTACACCGATCTTCAGGGGTGTTCAAGTTTTGAGAATAGCATACAATAGCCATTGTTTTCGGATGTCAAAAATATAGCATTTGCGGGATGGGAAATGATGAAATTAGTGATCAATATTCCTTGTTATAACGAGGAAGATACCCTTCCTCAAGTTGTCAGTACGCTGCCAGACAGTATCCCTGGAATACAAGAAATTCAAGTTCAAATTGTAGATGATGGTTCGACCGATCAAACGAAAAGAATAGCTGAAGATTTGGGATGTAGAGTAATTTGTCACAAAAGCAACTTAGGGCTTGGGCGAGCATTTCAAACAGGTGTTAACGCTGCACTTGAGAATGGCTGCGATATATTCGTAAATTTAGATGCAGATAATCAATACCCCTCCGGGTATATTCCTAACTTGGTGTCATCCGTTCTCGCGGGAAATGCAGATATTGTTATTGGTAACCGAAAACCTTGGAATATAACGCACTTTTCAAAGTTTAAACGGTTTTTGCAACTGCTAGGGAACGGAGTCTTTCGATACTTGTTAAATGTTGACGTACCGGATGTGATTTCCGGATTTCGAGCATATTCTAAAGAGGCTCTTTTGAAAATTCATGTCACAACTCGGTATTCATATACTTTGGATACACTTGTACAAGCTGCCAAAAAAGGGCTGATGATCCGATCGATCGATATCGAAACAAACCCTCCCACTCGACAATCACGACTATTCAAAAATATTATTCAATATGTTCTGATTTCGAGTGTAAGCTTTGCCCGAATTCTGATAATTTATGAGCCCGTAAAAACCTTCTTGTGGGGTTCGAGTCTGTTGTTTTTACCGGGTTTTCTTCTAATTGCACGTTACTTGTATTTCTTCTTTGGCGGAGATCGCGCCGGTCATCTTCAGTCGATTGTGGCAGGCGCATTATTGATCATTCTTTCAGCGATTATCTTTAGTTTGGGAATTATTGCTATGTTGATTGACATGAATAGAATTTATCATGAGCAAGTTCTATATTTAAAGAAAAAAGAGCTTTATGGTAAATGATATTATAAATCTCAGAGCTTTCAGATGATCCTGATCGCTTGCTGTGCAATAAGATGTATGTTATAGTACTCAGCGAAAAATTGACGACATCATGGAGGTGGAATATGAAATCAAAGGGATTCTTGACAGTTATCTTAATAGGGATGGGTATGTTTTCTTTGTTCCTTCCCTTAGGAACGAAGCCAACTTTGGCAGCTGACACAGGTGCACCAATATTTGGGTATCCTTCGGATACTACAGAAGGTGATGATTTAGCAGATATTGGAGGTGTATCTTTCGATTGGTGGGTCAGCAATGGATGTGTATTGAGTTTGGAAAGAACCCCTCGAGGAGCCCAGATTTCAACTCCTGAAGACTGTAGTGGGGTGGGTGCACTTTCTCTCCCATTACCATTAGGTGCAGATATTACTACTTGTGCATTTTATAGAGAAGGTGACCAAGGCCATCCTTGGGTTGGCGGAGCCTTCCTTGGTGGTGATGGTAGGGCTTACACTATTTTGTGGGTCCCGCCAACACCGAATGGCGAGTGGACAATTTCTTGTACTGAGTAGTTCTTTGCATAATATAATTTAAACGAGGCCGGTTATTTTGATCGGCCTCGTTTTGTTATTCACTGATTATTTACAATTGTATTGAAACAGGTTCATTTCTTTCACAGCCATTTTCTTGAAACACTGGCCAGTAAAAGGAGTCAACCCTGTGGTGCGCATGCCAACATGAACATAGGTAGGGCTGGGAAATAGATCGAGGATACCCTCTTTATCTTCCTGGTCACCATACCACAACAAATTCCATTGTGCATAGGTCAAAATATCGGTTTCGAAGATTCCAGGGACTATGATCTCGCGCTTCAACC
>CAYWIC010000176.1:0-10413 GCA_964458115.1 uncultured Anaerolineales bacterium
TTTTTGTTGCTCAACGCTTCTGTTTTGCCTGAGTTACTGCAGTAGAGTCTAAATAGTAGTTCAAAAATATCCCCCAAATGGGGGATATTTTCTGGTATGTAATTCAGCCAATTGGGCCAGGACACTTAACTTTAGATTCGCTATACTGATATCATCATGAGCGAATCAAAGCGGATATTTTTCATTGGTATGAGTCTGCTGCAAGATGTCGTGGTCCAGTTGTTAGCTGAACAACCGGAAATCGAAGTCATTGGTACAGCAGATACTTGGGGAAATGCCAAAGAACAAATAGTCCGTGATGCCCCTGATGTGATCATCATGGATCACCAAAACCAGGAATTGGTCGAAGCCGAACTCAATCCTCTACTCGGATCGATCCAACATCCTCTCAAAGTGATCTATCTCACCCCTGCCGAAAACCGCATTATCGTTCACGACCGCATCGAAATCTTCGATGCCAGTGTTCCCGATCTGGTCAATGTGCTGTCTTCCAGCATAAAGAGGGATGCGAAGTCATGAAAAAAGGCTTGCTTTACGGGCTTTATGGGGTTATTGGTCTGCTCGTCCTAGCTGCCCTGGCTTTCAAGATTTTTCAACCCGTGCAAGTTGTGCCGCGCATTCGATTAGCACCGGGGTTCTCTTTGAGAGATCAAGATGGACAGCGCCTGACCAATGAAGACCTGCGCGGTCAATTTGTGATCTACAATTTTACCTACACGCGCTGCCCAGAACCTTGCGGCAATCTCAACCAGACGATGCAAGAAATCCAATCACGACTGGATGAACTTGAATTAGGGGGGGTATCCACAAGTTTTGTGACGATCTCCTTCGATCCCGACTATGACACCCCAGAAGTTTTGCGTACGTTTGCAGACTCACTCGGAGCTGATACAACCCAATGGAAGTTTGCTACCACCTCCGATCAAACCTTACTCAAGGCCATCATCGGAGGCGGTTTCGAAGCCTACTACAACCAAAAGGATGATGGCACGTTTGCGTTCGACCCTAAGTTCGTCCTGGTAGATGGATGGGGCATCGTGCGCGGTGAATACCGCTATCAGACCCAAGTCCCAGACACCGAACGCATATTGCGCCATATCGGCGTGCTAGCAGAAGAGGTCCAGAACAGCCAGGGAGCAGCCAGCCTGGCTTACGAAGCGGCCCACTACTTCCTGTGCTACACGCCATAAAGAATGGTTCAGAGAAGAAAAGGATTATTTGATGACTAAGAATATTCGTTGGGTCTTTATCATAGGTTTGGTGGCAGGTTTGGCGATTGTGGCTTTCATACCCTTGCCAAGGCTAACGCCGCACACATTCTACGGTACATTGCTGCAATCGCCGGACAAAGCCCCAGGTTTAGAATTGCAGACAGCAAGCGGCCCGATCAGCCTGGAAGATCTTGAAGGCAAAATTGTGCTGCTCTATTTTGGCTATACTTTCTGCCCCGATGTCTGCCCTGCAACCTTGGCAGAAGTCTCAGGGGCCATGGATAAACTGGGCAGGAAAGCCGATGATGTCCAACTGATCATGATCTCTGTAGACCCTGGGCGGGACACACCAGAGATGCTGCGAGATTATGTTACCCACTTCCATCCCAGTTTCCTGGGGGCAACTGGATCTGAAGAAGAGATTGCCCAAATTGCCACCCTCTATGGCGTGTTTTACGAAAAGCACGAAGGCACCGAGGCTACTGGCTATCTGGTCGATCACACAGCAACGGTGATGGTCATCGACGAAGAGGGCCATCTCAAACTGGTCTTCCCCTTTGGCGCACCCGCCGAAGAGATAGCGGAAGACCTGGAATACATCATGAATTAATTAGGAGAACCATCAATGAAAAAAGAAATCATCATCACCTTGAGCATTCTATCGCTCATCAGCCTTGGGTTGGCTGCCTGCCAATCGCAAGCAGAGGGACCAGACATCCGTATCGAGGGTGCTTGGGGACGTCCATCGCCGAAAGTGGCAACTGCAGGCGCATTCTATATGTTAATCAATAACCAAGGCAGCCAAGCCGACAAATTGATCGCTGGAGAATCATCGGCCTGTGGCGTCGTGGAGTTGCACGAATCCTACAAAACTGAAGAGGGAGCGATGGGGATGCGACCTGTCGAAGGAGGCTCTATCGAGATCCCTGCTGGTGGTGAAGCCGAACTTAAGATGGGTGGCTTGCACATCATGTGCATCGACAAATTAGAGGATTTCGAAGTTGGCGCCGTGCTACCGCTCACGTTGACCTTCGAAAAATCTGGAGACATGAATATCGAGATCGAAATCCGCGAGCCTTAACCTACCTGAAATTACCAATTATCCCGGAAACTTACGAGTTTCCGGGATAATCAGGACAAACACTATGGACGATCTGACCAATCTAAGCTCAACATCCACCGTAAGCACATACCGTTGGCGTCTGCGGCTGTCGAAAGCCATCGAATTCAGTCAAGCCCTGGTACAGGTATTCAAACTGCGCATCGTGCTCTTACTCCTGATTTCTGCTGCTGGTGGAGCCATGATTGGCGCGGGGGGATGGCCGGGCGATAAAGCCCTTCTGCTTTTAATGGTCACCGGCGGATTATCGGCCAGTGGAGCATCGGCTCTCAACCAATACCTGGAGCGCGAACGCGACAAACACATGGCCCGCACTCGACGCCGACCCCTGGTTTCTGGGGAGACCCTGACCCCGAAGCTAGTGCTGATTCTCGGCAGTGGGATGATCGCTTTGTCTGTAATTTTGGCTGGTTTGTTCAATCCGGCATTAGCCCTGTTCAATGGGCTGGGCGCGGCGATTTACATCGGAATTTATACCATCTGGTTGAAACCCCGCACAATTCTCAACATCGTGATTGGTGGTGCCGCTGGAAGCTGCGCCGTGCTGAGCGGTGGCGCCGCGGCAGGCGCCTGGGATGATCCTTTCGCACTTTCGCTTGCAGCACTGATATTCTTGTGGACTCCTGTCCATTTCTGGAGCCTGGCCATGGCATATGAAAAAGATTACGCCAAGGCTGGTTTCCCCATGCTCCCTGTGGGGATCAGTGCGAAAGGTGCCGCGGGCTGGGTTGCGCTGCACACGCTGGGGACGATGATTGCTGCTATTGCTTTAGCCGCCCACCCCAAAATGAGTCTGATCTTCCTGCTTCCCACATTTCTGATGACATTCCAGCTAGGGATGCTGACGGTCAAGCTTTTTCAAAACCCCACTCCCAAGATTGCCTTTTCGCTTTTCAAGTTCTCAAATATTTTTCTTGGTGTTCTTCTAATGACCGCGATGATCGACATGCTATAAAAGGAGCGAATCCTGGAGAAATATTCGACCAACCTTGATCATTGAACCTTGACAAAACATGACAAAGGAAACTCGTACTCCACAACCCATCTGGCTGGCGACCATCGGCATCGTCTTGGGATTTGTATTCGCAATCGCCGCATACAGTCTGGGCAGGGCATTAAGACCCCCACAAGTCCTCCAGGGGGCAATGCTCAATCCCCCAGTACCCGCTGTCGATTTCAGATTGCAAGGTCCGGATGGAATGAACTTTAGCCTGTATGATTTTCGAGATAAGCCTGTGCTGCTGGCCTTCAGTTGCAGCTATTGCTCAGCCAATTCAGAGTTGCTGAGCAAACTTGCACAGGTAAGGCATATCGCCATCGAGAATGGATTTGACTGCCAAAGCGTGATCATTTCCATCGATCCTGAAAGAGATACTCCTAAGCAGATTTCGGAGTTCGTTCAGAGTTTCGATGAAAGCTTCATAGGGCTATCAGGCGATCATCAGCAAATCAGCGACCTCGCACACAGTTATGATATTTACTTTAATTCCTCACACACGAATGAGGCTGATGATCCCCAATTGGAAGTTACTCCCTTGATCATGTTGATCGACCGACAGGGTCACTGGCGGGCAGTGTACCCACTAAGAATGTCGGCGGAAGATATCGCCAGAGATATTCAAATTTTATTGGAAGAAAGCTAATGCTTATGATTCAGAAGGAGATGCATAATGAGCGAACAAAATAATGGCTTTCGCCCCAGAGGAACGATGTTTATATTATTGATATACCTGATTACCATCATCCTCTTGTGGGGCTCGGTTTATCTGATCTTATTATCGCGAGGAGTGACTGTATGACTACCAAACCATCTATGCATATTGATCCCTACGAACGCACCTGGATGATCATCAGCGTTGTGCTGGTTGTGGTGTTCGCAGTTGCGATTGGAGTTGCGGGTTTTGCATTCGGCATTCAGGTTCCCACACCTGAACAGCGCGTTGACCCGAGAACTGTAGCTGAGGAAGGGCCTTGGGCCGAACCCGGTCTGCGCGAACTGGCTCCCGGCAAATATGAAGCCTATATTCTGTCTCAAACCTGGGCTTTCCTACCGCGTGAAATCACGGTGCCTGCTGGTTCTGAGGTGACTTTCTATATCACCAGCAAAGATGTCCAACACGGCTTTAAACTGCAAGACACGAACCTGAACGTACAGGTGCTTCCTGGCCAGGTTTCCAAGCTCACTGTCACACTAGATGAACCTGGTGACTACGACTACATCTGCACAGAATACTGTGGCGCTGCGCACGCGGCCATGTTCGGAACGGTTCACGTGGAGGAGTAATATGTCTACAAATTACGAATTATCTTCAAAAGATAAAAAATTCATTGGTGCTCACATGTTTGTGGGTATCCTGTCGCTTTTCGTTGGTGTGCTCTTTGGCCCGCTCCAGGCATTGGAACACTCCGGACTGGATCTCTACCCCTATCTTCAGCCAATCTTCAAATCGTACTACCAAGGGTTGACCATTCACGGTGTTCTCAACGCCCTGGTGTATACAACCTTCTTCATCACTGGGTTCCTGACTTTTACCACGATATTCGGCCTTAAGCGCGATCTGCGCTACCCCAAGCTCAATCGGGTTGGATTTTGGGTCATGGTCGTCGGCCTGGTCTCGGCTGCCGTACCGATCCTCCTAGATGAAGCTTCGGTATTGTATACCTTCTACCCGCCTTTGAAAGCTCACTGGGCCTTCTACGCCGGGTTGACATTGGTCGTCGTGGGAAGCTGGATCGAGGGTTATGGGTTTTTCTTCACGTATTCCGCCTGGCGTAAGGAAAACCCTGGCGTTCGCAGCCCATTGATGTCGCTTGCTTCAGTTATTACCATGGCGATGTGGCAAATCGCCACCTTGGGTGTGGCCGCGGAGATCCTGACCATGCTGCTGCCCTGGTCTCTGGGCTTGATCGATGGGACGGACCCGCAATTGGCCCGCACATACTTCTGGTTCACCGGCCATCCGCTGGTGTACTTCTGGCTACTGCCTGCTTATATCTCCTGGTATACATTCCTGCCTAAACAGGCTGGCGGAAAGCTCTTCAGCGACGCACTGGCTCGGTTTTCATTCTGGCTGTTTTTCCTGCTCTCGGTGCCTCTGGGGTTCCACCATCAATTTGTAGACCCAGGTGTTCCTGCCGGCTGGAAATTCCTGCACGCGATACTGACCTATTCGGTCTTCCTGCCCTCGATGCTAACAGCGTTCACGGTAATCGCATCCTTGGAAAATGGAGCACGCAACCGAGGCGGTAAAGGGTTGCTCGGCTGGATTAGGGCTTTACCCTGGGACAATCCCGCTGTCTCTGCCCAATTGCTGGCAGGAATCCTGTTCTTCTTTGGTGGTATCGGCGGCCTGACAAACGCTTCCTACAATGTCAACCTGGTTTTGCACAACACCGCCTGGGTACCTGGACACTTCCACCTGACTGTGGCCTCTGCAGTGACCATGTCCTTCTGGGGAATCTCCTACTGGCTGATTCCCTATGTCACCGGCAACAAATTGATGCACAAGAAAATGGCCACCTGGGCAAATTGGATCTGGTTCGTGGGTATGATCATCTTCTCCAATGCCATGCACGTGGTCGGGTTGCTGGGCGCTCCCAGGCGCACACCCTTGGGTCTGGCCCCCTACGTTCCCGAGGAATGGAGTGGACATCTATTGCGCGTGGGCATTGGGGGTTCGATCATGTTTATCGGCGCAATCCTGTATTTCATCGTCGTTGCCCGCACTGCCTGGTCGAAGAAAGCCGAAAAGGCCGTAACCGAAATTCCCGCTGCGGAATCGATCCATGATCCTCAACAGACTCCCGAATGGCTCGACAAGTGGGTACCATGGATAATTGGCACCATTGCCCTGATCCTCATCGCCTACGGGCCTCAACTGGTAGATCAGATTACCAACATCTCGTTGAATTCCCCTGGTGGGAAGTTCTGGTAAATTTACAAAACAAAGACCTTTAGGGATTTTCAATCCCTAAAGGTCTCATCCATATGACATCCGACAACAAGCATTCATCGAGATCAAAAATACTCCAGACGCTCAATCCCAGCGTCGATTGGAACCAACGGCAGAACACGCTTGTTCGGAGAATACTCAACGTATTCGAACGCGTCTCTCTGGCATTCGAAACTCCTTTTACGAAACTGATCCGAGACCCTCGCTTCAACCCGCTTTACCATACTGGAACCATCACGGTTGTATTATTCATAATTATCCTGATTACCGGCATCTACCTGACCATGTTCTACCAGTTCGGGTTCACAGCTTCCTATGAAGCGATCTTGCAGTTAGACGGGCATTTTTTCAATCGCTGGATACGGGCCGTACATCGTTACGCCTCGGGGACTGCGGTGATCACCGGCCTGCTGCACGGTTGGCGCACGTTCTTCCAAGATCGATTCCGGGGTGCTCGCTGGACTGCCTGGGTCACCGGCGTGATCATGATGGCTTTCTACTGGTTGATCGGCATCACGGGCTATTGGCTGTTGTGGGATGAGCGTGCTCAGGTCATCAACCAGACCTTCATCGACCTGATCGGTAAGACCTCCTGGGGAGCCAGGTTCTTGGTCAAGAACCTCGTTACCGAGCAAGCTGGCAGCGGCTGGGTTTTCTTGCTCTTGGTGCTGACAGTCCACCTGTTACTCTCTGCGATCATGGGCTTGTTCTTCTGGTGGCACATCAAACGTCTCAGCCGCCCAAAATGGCTCCCTCCTCGCGTCTGGACGGGCGCGGTGACCGCCCTAACGCTGCTGATCTCGCTTATGGTCCCTGTTGGGATGCTGCCTTCCATCAACCCCGGCCAGCTTCCAGATAGCGTTCCCGTAGACCCGCTGTTCTTTTTCTACTTGCCCGGTGCGCTGAACCTGCCTCCAGGGTTATTCTGGGGGCTGGTGCTTGCCTTTATCGCGGTAACAAGCCTGCTGCCCTGGCTGTTGGCTCGCAAACCCTTGGACCCGGTCCAGGTCGATCTGGCACTTTGCGACGGCTGCATCTTGTGCTCGCGCGATTGCCCGTATAACGCCATCACGATGGTACCGCGCACCGACGGGGCCAGGCCAAAATTCCAGGCTGAGATCAACCCCAGCATGTGTGTATCTTGCGGGATCTGTGTTGGCAGTTGCCCTGAAAACGCGCTCACCCTCAGCGATCTTTCCCTGGAGCCTATGTGGGAAGTCAGCACCCAACGCGCATCTACAGAAGGCAATCTACCCACAAAGGTAGTCTTCACCTGCGAACGCCACATCCAGCATCACCACAAAGCCCTGGCGGAAATCCATTCCTTGGATGGAAATTTCAACACCCAGATCGTACCCCTGACCTGCGTGGGGATGCTAAACCCCAGCCTAATCGCCGATTCCCTAGAGGGAGGCGCGGACTCCGTTCAGGTGGTTGGCTGCCCCCCGGAGGATTGCAGCAACCGAGAAGGGAACCTGTGGCTGCAGCAGCGCCTGGACCGCCAACGGATGCCACGCCTGAAGGCAGATTATCTCCAGGGGCCTATCCAAACGACCTGGACTTCGCCGAGAAGCCTGCTGGCTGCGATTCGCGGCCGCGTGCAAAGTATATCGAATACGGCCACAGCATATCAAACCGACCTGTCCAAGAAAAACCTGCGCAGCTTCATCCCTGCCGTGATTCTAGTCGCGATCGGATTAGGAATTCAAGTTGCCACCAACAACTTCGACCTGCGCCCATACGCCGAGGATCAGGCCCTACTCGAAATCGCCCTAGACCATCACAGCGGCTATCCCTTGGAGCAGCTTCCTGAAACCCTCGAAAATGCCGAAGCTGGTATCAATCAACCCACCCGCCTGGTGTTACAAATCGATGGCAGCGTTGTTTTAGATAAAGCCTATCCCCTGAAAGGCTCTGAGTTAGAACGCACCTCGCTAGCCTTCGAACAACTGCCTGTGCAGGCCGGGGAGCACCAAATCACTTTGACGATGTACGACCACGCAGACCCAAGCCAGGCGCAAGTGCTCTTCGATAAAACCATCACCCTCGTAAGCCGCCAATCTCTGACGTTAAGCTATAGTGACGCCAGCCTGGGAAATGACCCGGCCGCAGGCAAAAAGCTGTATTATGAGACCTCACTTGGCACCAACGCCGGGTGCAGGATTTGCCATTCGTTGGAACCCAGCCAAACGTTGGTAGGCCCTTCCTTTGCCGGCCTGGCCGAACGTGCTGCTGGCCGTATCCCGGGCATGTCCGCGGAGGAATATATCCGCCAATCGATCTTAGAACCTGATGCGTATGTCGTGGAAGGATTCCCCAAGGGTCAAATGATTCCCAACTTAGGTGAGATCCTCACCGATCAGCAAATCAGCGATCTAATTGCATTTATCATGTCTCTTGATCAATAATGATGTAATATTGCTATATAATATATAGTGACAATGTGAACGAATCGCATTGTTGAAAATCTATCAAATCTATCTTAGGAGAACATTATGAAGAAATTTTTACTTCCCCTTATTATTGCATTGATACTCACGTTGCTGTTGGCAGCTTGTGGCGGTGGTGGTGAATCGGCAGACGACCCTGTCGCAGCCGGAGAAAAACTCTTTTCTGAAACCGTCATCGGTACGCAGGCTGGCTGTGTTACCTGTCACTCGCTGACCGAAGGCGAAGTCATCGTTGGCCCATCGATAGCTGGCGTTGGCTCACGTCTGAGTGCGGACGAAATGCGCGAGTCAATCTTGGATCCCAACGCAGTGCTGGTTGAAGGCTTCCCCGCCGATACCATGCCCCCTGTTTGGGAAGATGAGCTTACCGATGAACAGGTCGACCAGTTGGTGGCGTACATGTTGACGTTGAAGTAATAATAAAATCGCGATTGTCATCCTGAGCGGAGCGAAGGACCTCGAATATCGTCTTGAAATGAGACTCTTCGGTCACTTCGTTCCCTCAGAGTGACAGCGTTAATTCTTGAGTTTGTCTTTCCGGCCCATCTAATCATTTGGAAAAGCAATCTCAGAGCCTTCCCCGTCCAAACTTTCCACGGTTTTCGAACCATAGAGTTCCCCGGCTTGGGTAACCGTGAGGACAGCGCTCCCTTGGGTTTCGATCATCCCATCAATGCTGTGCCATTCGACAATCAGTTGGTTGCCCTTTAATACTCCAGCCCCTTCCTGGATGCTGCCTACAATGATCCACTGTAGTTTATATTCAGTCTCAGTCTCAGTATCACCAGGCAGTATCGTGAGATGCCCGCCGTATTCGGTTCCCAAGGGATCAAAACCATTGACAACATAGGTTCCAATCAGATCTGGTAGTGAATCGGGTGAAGCATCAGGAGCAGTCGGTTTGCTCCCGTCCCTGGCGGAACAAGCCATAAGAAACATTACGCTAAGCAATAATACGATTATTTTAGATTTCATCTCCATTTCATCCTTTTAAAAGGAGTTGATCCGCAATCACTAAGACGAATCGATCGAATGACACGATTAAAATTTTTTCAGACAAACGATTCGTGCAATTCTTCCCATTCGCATCATTCGTAATCAAGACAATTCTCGCAATTTTACTCGATTAGCCGTAAATAGGAGCATGTATGTCAGATACAAAATACAAGATCAAAATCCCCGATACAGATTACTGGCGCGAGATGGTCAAATGTCAGCATGCGTGTCCCGTCAATACGGATGCGCGCGGTTATGTAACTGCCATGGCACGCGGTGAGATCGAATTAGGCCATGAAATCGCTCACGATCCCAACCCGTTATCAACAGTGTGCGGGCGTATTTGCGGCGCACCCTGCGAAGTTGCCTGTCGTCGGGGAGACATCGGCCCAGATCTCAAGCCGATCTCTATCCGCCCGATCAAGCGCGTGCTTACCGAGCGCCATGGACCTGAAGCCGGGCACCGTCTACCAGGTCGAATCGCTGCCGGGAATGTCATTCTCGAAGGCAACATCGCTGTCGACACGGGGTTTGCGACGTTCTCGTCCGAAATTGGGAAGCAACTGAACCCTTGTAATGAAGTTCCTGGGACTGGCGCTCCAGAAATCTATTCGCCGGTGCGCTGGTCGCGCAAGGAACTCAAACGATTGGCATCACAGCCAGGGAGAAAAACTGGTAAAGTA
>CAYWIC010000177.1:0-10275 GCA_964458115.1 uncultured Anaerolineales bacterium
AGGTTATCAACATCGACAATTTTTTGTCGATAGAAGTGCTGTTAGTGCCTAGACCCCGATAATCCGTACAGCGATTTCATCGACTTGGAAAGCAAGCAACAATTTACTTCCACAGAAGTGTATAAATTGCATTATCGTGGTGCAGACCAAGTCACTTTTCAAACCTGCATAGCAAATGGCGATAATCTCGAATGGGGCAGGCTCTTTGTGATCGCAATTCCGCTGGAAATAAATTAACTGCCAGAACTTCCAAAAGCAAAGGTCCCAGCAGCGCGATGCTGTTGGGACCTTTGTTTTTGTACACATCAAGTTCATCCAAATTCTATTCCCTGAGCCAGGGGAAGGTCATTGGAATAGTTAATTGTATTGGTCTGACGGCGCATATATTGCCGCCAGGCATCTGACCCAGACTCGCGGCCGCCGCCGGTCTCTTTCTCTCCCCCAAAAGCACCACCGATCTCCGCGCCTGAAGTTCCTATATTGACGTTAGCAATCCCACAATCAGAACCCTCAGCCGAGAGGAACATCTCCATTTTGCGCATACTGTCTGTGAAGATGGCGCTGGAAAGTCCTTGAGGAACGCCATTATGGATTTCGATGGCCTGATCCAAATCATCATACTCCATCAAATACAAGATCGGCGCGAAGGTCTCTTCTTTTACGATCTCTGTTTGCAAAGGCATTCTGATGATCGTCGGCTCGACGAAATTTGGACCCATCTTAGGAAGTGTCTTGCCTCCGAAAATGACTTCTCCTCCATCAGCCTGGGCTTGCTCAACGGCATCCAACATGGTTTGAACCGACTTATTTACAACCAAGGGTCCGACCAAGGTATCATCTTCCAATGGATTCCCAATTCGCAATTGTTGGTAAGCACCGACCAGTTTCTTTTCCAATGCGGGCACAATATCCTTGTGAACAATGACGCGCCTGGTAGACGTACAGCGCTGACCGGCAGTGCCTACAGCCCCAAACAGGATCCCACGCGTGGCCATCTCAAGATCGGCATCTTCAGTAACAATAATGGCGTTGTTGCCGCCTAGCTCGAGGATGGTGCGCCCAAATCGTCGGGCAACCGACTCTGAAACATGGCGCCCTACTATTGTAGAACCTGTGAACGATACCAACGGAATACAACTGTCATTGAGAATCAACTCACCGATATCTGCCCCCGATCCATTGATCACATTAATCACGCCTGTTACTCCATGATCGGCCATCACTCGATTGGCAATATTCTGAACTGCAATCGAGCACAAGGGAGCCAGTTCAGAAGGCTTCCATAATACGGTATCCCCACATACTGCCGCGATAGCCGCGTTCCACGCCCAGACCGCGACCGGAAAGTTGAACGCAGTGATCACGCCGATCAAGCCCAAGGGATGCCACTGCTCGTACATGCGATGCCCCGGCCGCTCTGAATGCATGGTCAAACCATAAAGTTGTCGAGAAAGCCCCACCGCGAAATCACAGATATCGATCATTTCTTGCACTTCCCCATGGCCTTCCGTCTTGATCTTGCCCATTTCAAGAGTCACCAGATCGCCCAGGGGTTCTTTCAGGTCACGCAATGCATTTCCCAGATCGCGCACCAAAGCGCCTCGTTTTGGCGCCGGGACCGTCCGCCATGTCTTAAACGATTCTTGGCCGGCTTGGACAACTTTCTCATACGCCAATGGAGTGACCTGCACAACACTGGCAATGCCTTCCCCAGTACTAGGATTATAGGAAACAATCTGCTTGCCATTGGGGTCATCGATCCAGCCCCCTGGACCGGTACACGCACCAGGATTGATCTCCCGGATCCCAAGTTTTTCCAATAAAGACTTCATTTCGCTAAACCTCCTCAGGTATAGATGCCTCTCTAGGAATTGCCGGGGTGATCCCCCAGGTTTAGGGGTGAGTGGGGTGCAACGCACCCCACTCACCCCTATAGTCCCACGGCGTTTCTCAGAGAGCCAAATAGATGGCCGCTATTATAACTGACGATGTGTGGGCATGATTCTATACACCGAATAATCTTCTAAGAGATATTCCAGATGTAGAGGTATGTGGGTTGCTGCGCAACTCACATACCTCTACATCTGGATGATTGTTTGTCGATACTTTAGAAACCATAATGCATTGACAGATGAACATGCGATTTATGCTACAATAACGACATCAGAGCAATTTTTTGAAAACAGGAGTGAATATGGCGCTGCAAGGCAAGGGTTTCTATATCTGGAAGATCAAGGATTGCGAAGGCGGTGATGCCAATCGAATTGCCAGTGTGGCCAAAGCGGCCGGGCTGAGCCATGTACTCATCAAGATCGCAGACGGCATATATACCTACAACTACGATTGGAATAGCCGCACTGACCTGGTACCCCCAGTTGCCAACGCCTTAAGAGCGCAGGGCATCCAGGTTTGGGGTTGGCACTATGTCTACGGGGATGATCCAGCTAAAGAGGCAAAAA
Source organism: uncultured Anaerolineales bacterium (assembly GCA_964458115.1). Classification (GTDB taxonomy): domain Bacteria; phylum Chloroflexota; class Anaerolineae; order Anaerolineales; family UBA11858; genus NIOZ-UU35. Next base: position 2,460 of record CAYWIC010000177.1, read on the forward strand.
TCGCCATTCAGCGTGTCAATGGTCTCAACCTGGATGGCTACGTTATCGATGCCGAACACCAATACAAAGAACCTGGCAAAGCCACAGCGGCAAAAACCTTTATGCGCGATCTGCGCAATGGCATCGGCAGCCATGTGCCAGTCGCACTATCCTCGTACCGTTTTCCATCCTTACACCCCATCCCATGGAATGAATTCTTAGAAAAATGCGACTACAATATGCCCCAAGTCTACTGGATGGGCGCGCACAATCCTGGATCTCAATTAGCCAGAACGTTGGATGAGTTTGCCAGCCTGAAATATAAACCCCCCATTATCCCCACTGGGGCTGCATTCACGGAGCACGGCTGGACACCGACCACGCAAGATGTGCAGGAGTTCCTAGTCAGCGCCCGTTCCTTCAACCTCAGCGCGGCCAATTTCTGGGAGTGGTGGAATGCGCGTGAGGTGCTGACTCCCAAACACCAGATTTGGAACGTAATCGCCGAGTATGATTGGTCAGGAGGCGGCGCACAAGATATCACCGGAAAATATATTGAAGCCCTCAACAAGCGGGATCACAGATTGGTCGCTGAACTTTATTCAGATAATGCGGTCCATGTCACTGCAGCGCGCACCATTGTGGGCAAACCTCGCATCCGGGCGTGGTTTGAAACATTCTTCTCGAGCCTGATGCCCAATGGTGTCTTCACGCTGACTGGCTATTCCGGCTCTGGCAACTCCCGCCACCTCACCTGGACGGCTCGTTCGAGCGCAGGGAATGTCAATGATGGCAATGATACCTTCGGCCTGCTCGACGGCAAAATTGCCTACCATTATTTGCATTACACGCTTTCGAAGGGACACTAAACACCCCGATTCCCGGTTCCATTAAAACAGAGAGTGTGGCCCCTGATGCGAGCCACACTCTCTGTTTTTTTATTTCGATTTCTGCAGAGGACGCGGCACTTCCCAGGGAACGGTCATCCTCAATATTTGATCCCCCAAACGAACATCATGAACGGTTTTCCCTTTCACAGCCACGCGGGTTTGCACTGGTGCATCCCCCAACGTGACCATCTTGGCTGCGTATTTTTTCAAATGTATTGCTACTTGCTTGGTTTTCGTGCCGATCACGCATCCTACAAGATTTTTACCAGCAGGTAGCTTCCAGGCAATCACCCCTTTCCCATAACGACCCTGGATAGGGAAATCTTCTTGTTTTACTCGTTTGGCACGCCCGTCAGAGGCTACCAGGAGCACTTCCCCACGTTGAGGGATTAATTCGGCGCCAACGACCTCATCACCTTTGTCCAATTTGATCCCCATCACACCCGCAGCCACCAATCCCATGGGTCGTACATCCTCCTCGGTGAAGCGGATCGCCATACCACTGGCGGCCGCTAGCAAGACATCCTTCTCGCCATCACTGAGTTGAAGCCAGCCCAGACGATCACCATCATTGACCCTAACCATGGTAAAAGGTGTTGCAGCAGGACCAGGCAATTCCTCAGCAGCCGTCTTTTTGATCATGCCTTGTCTGGTAACCGATATCACAAACCATCCCTCAGCCAATTGATCCTTTGCGGGTAAAGCTAAAACCGAAGCAATCTTATCCTTTTCACTCAATGGAGAAACCTGGTGGAAGGGCATTCCGCTATCCGGCTTATCTGCTTCTGGGAGCGAGAGCACCGGCAAGGAAGCCGCCTGGCCTGTTTCAGTGACCAGGTATAGGGTATCGCGCGTATTAGCCCTGATCAACAGATCAGGCGCGGCGCTGCCGCTGATGCGCGGTCGGGCATCTTTCATCGTGCGGGAGACTAGGCCCTTGGGCGTCACCGATACCCAGATCGTCTTATCTGGAGCCAGACTGCTCAGACGTACAGGTATGTCTTCTGTATCGCCATCAACAGAAATAATCTGGGTACGCCGCGTGTCGCCATAATCATCTTTGACCGCCTGTAGTTCGTCCGCGATAACCTTGCGCATTTTGGTAGGAGATTTGAGCAGCGCTACTAAGGCACGAATCTTGGCTTTGACAACTTTATGCTCTTGTTCGATCTTCTGACGTTCCAGGGCTGCAAGCCGCCGTAGGGGCATATCCAAGATTGCTTGAGCCTGTTCATCGCTTAATTTGAAGCGCTTCCGAAGGTTCTGTTTGGCGGTATCCACCCGCCGAGATTTGCGGATGATGCTGATGACTTCATCCAAATTGGCCAGGGCAATCATCAAACCGGTGAGGATATGCTCACGCTTGCGGGCGCGTTCTAACTCGAACTCACTTCGGCGTTTGATGATCTCTAAACGGTGATTCAGATATACTCTCAGGGCTTGCTTCAAATTGAGCAAGCGTGGCTCCCCGTCTACTAAAGCCAACATGATCAGACTGAAGGTCGTGCGCATGCTGCTGTATTTATATAGATCTTCCAGAACCCCCTCTGGGTCCGCAGTCTTGGTCAATTCGATCACCACGCGTACGCCCTGGCGATCTGATTCATCCCTCAGGTCGGCAATGCCTTCGATCTTCTCATCGCGCGCCAGGGTGGCGATACGTTCCAACAACGTGGTCTTGTTGACCATATAGGGGATTTCGGTCACTACGATGCGATGACGGCCGCGGCTCATTTCCTCGATATGGGCCCTAGCCCGCACTCGAATACGTCCCCGGCCGGAGCCATAGGCTTTTTGCAAGCCCCCATTTTCTGCCTGATCGATCACAATGCCGCCTGTGGGGAAATCTGGCCCTTTAATGAATTTCATCAGATCTTCCACGCTGATATCATCAAGGCGCTTCCAGTTCTCCAGCATATAGGTCAAGGCATCCATCACTTCGCCCAAGTTGTGCGGGGGAACGCTGGTTGACATACCTACCGCAATACCGGTGATGCCGTTGACCAACAAATTGGGCAAGGCTGCCGGGAGCACATCCGGTTCATTTAAGGTGTCATCGAAATTGGTCGAAAAATCGACGGTAGCTTTATCGATGTCCGATAGCATGTGCGTGGCCAGTGGTGCCATGCGGGCCTCGGTGTAGCGCATCGCTGCAGGCGAATCCCCGTCCATACTGCCAAAGTTGCCCTGACCGTCCACAAGTTGATAGCGCATGGAAAAATCCTGCGCCATGCGGGCCATAGCATCATACACAGCCATGTCTCCATGGGGGTGGTATTTACCCAACACTTCCCCCACAATGCGGGCAGATTTTTTGTAGCTTGAGTCGGGCCGGATACCCATATCGTGCATGGCGTACAGAATACGGCGATGCACCGGTTTGAGGCCATCACGCGCATCAGGCAATGCACGCGAGACAATAACGCTCATGGCATAGTCCAGATAGGACTGCTGCATTTCTTCATCGATATCAATCTTGCGAATTAAACCAATCTCCATGGAACGCTCCAAAATTATTGGGTATTATTAAACCACCTTGGGAAGTTCAGCATTTCGCGTGTTGGGTATTCAAAGCGAAGCCCAAAACGCAAAAAGCATTATTGAAACATTTGTGCAGTATTATAACATGGACAAAAAAATCCCCTCTCACTGATATCGTGGGAGGGGATTCGATCTTCGTTGAAAACCCCTAATCTGCAGAGGGCTCTGCATCGGCCTCCAAGGCCACTTCTTCTGAACTTTCGCCATCTCCTTCTTCGGCGAGAGCTGCCACGGGAAGCTCATCATATGACTCTGGTTCAGGCATTTGCGGAGCGAACGGCCCTTCTTCGAATCCTGTTCCAGCTGGAATGAGCTTTCCGATGATCACGTTTTCCTTCAAACCATACAACGGGTCTTCACTGCCACCTGCAGCAGCGCGAGTCAACACGCGGATAGTGTGCTGGAAGGAGGCTGCAGAGAGGAATGACTCAGTACTCAAGGAAGCCTTGGTTATACCCAAGAGAACTTCACGATATTTACCTGGACGTTTTCCTTCGGCCAAGAGTACTTCATTACCTTTCAACAACTCGAGACGGTTGACCATATCGCCAGGCAGGAATTCACTATCGCCAGGGTTGCTGACAATCACCCGCGACATCATCTTGCGGATGATCACTTCGAAGTGTTTATCATGGATATTCTGGCCCTGAGAGCGATATACATTCTGAACCTCGGAGAGCAAGTACATTTGTGTAGCTTCGCGGCCCTGAATGCGCAAAAGGTCATGAGTATTGAGTGAGCCTTCCGTCAGAGGCTGACCTGGCTCGACACGATCGCCATTCCCAACCATCAGGCGGGCATTGGTGGGAATCTCGTATTCCTCTTCATCGCGAATCTCTCTGGAGACGATCACATGACCTTCTTCAATACGAACACGCCCATCGTGGTCGGCAACCAGCGTTTTCTCTTTATCCTTCTTATGAGCAACAACTACATCGCCCTTGGAAATCTCATCCTCGTCTGCGACCATGGCTTCCCAGCCACGGGCTATCTTGTAGGAATTGCTGGTCATCTCGCTGTGAACCACATGCACAATGCGCAGATCGTCATACTTTTCGGATTGCTCGACTTGTACAACACCTGCGATCTCACTGACCACAGCTTCACCCTTAGGGTTTTTGCGGGCCTCGAAGATTTCCTCAACACGCGGGAGACCCGTGGTGATATCCGTACCGGCAGCAACACCACCGGTATGGAAGGTTCGCAAGGTCAACTGGGTGCCTGGCTCGCCGATGGACTGAGCGGCGACGATCCCAACTGCAGATCCGATATCGACAATCTGTCCACGCCCCAGATCCGTGCCGTAGCACTTGACGCAGGCACCATTTTCCAACTCGCAGGTCAGCGGTGAGAAGACTTTCATTTCTTCTACGCCTGCGTTTGCGATCTGGCGAGTCTCTTCACGGTCGATCAAATCGCCAACTTCGAGGATGATTTCACCAGTATTGGGATCAACAATGCGCTCGGCCGAGAACCGGCTGTAAAGACGGCTGCCCATCGATTGACCGGCCACGTCATCAGACTTGCGGATGAAGATACCGTTTGTGGTTCCACAGTCTTCGGCATTGATGATGATATCTTGAGAGACATCTACCAGTCGGCGAGTGAGATAGCCAGCGTCGGCGGTACGTAGGGCGGTGTCGGCCAAACCTTTACGAGCACCATGAGAGGAGAGGAAATATTCCAGAGATGTCAAGCCTTCTCGGAAGTTCGAACGGATGGGCATGGGGATGATGCGACCAGATGGATCAGCCATCAAACCACGCATCCCTGCCAACTGGGAAAGCTGGCCAAAGCCACCTTTTGTGGCTCCAGAATCAGCCATAGTTGCCAGGTCGCCGTGCGGATCCATGAACTCGCGAACAGCATCTCCAACCACCGAGGTGGTATTCTGCCAAATTTCGATCACACGTTCATTCTGTTCCTGGTCCGTCAGCAAACCACGTCGGAAGTTGCGTTGCACTTTCTCTACTTCCTGGAGGGCATTGCCAATGATCTCTTCTTTGTTCGGTGGAATGGTGATATCGGCAACGGCGATAGTGAAGCCAGAAACAGTGGCATACCTGAAGCCAATATCTTTGATATTGTCAGCAGTACGCACGGTCTCATCTTCACCACACACCTCATAAACGTCTGCGATTAAATCTTTGATGCCACCCTTCTCCAGGGTTTCATTTACAAAGCGAACCTTCTCGGGAAGTACCCGGTTGAAGAGCACACGACCAACTGTGGTGTCGATGAGGCGCAATTCCGGCTCTCGCATCCAGCTTCCATCTTCATCGTACCAAGTTTGCGTTGAGAGCTTGATCTCTGTGGGTACCTCGACCTGATCGAGTTGATAGGCCATCTCGACCTCATCAAAAGATGAGAAGACGCGGCCATCGCCAATGTGTTCGCGGTTATCCGTTTTGGTCAGGTAATATACGCCCAAAACCATATCTTTGGACGGGCTGACGATGGGCTCACCGCTGGCAGGTTTGAGCAAGTTCTTACTCGATAACATCAATTGCCGCGCTTCGGTGACCGCTTTTTCAGATAGAGGTACGTGCACCGCCATTTGATCACCATCAAAGTCAGCGTTGAAGGCTGTGCAGACCAGAGGGTGGAGTTGGATCGCCTTGCCCTCGATTAGAATAGGCTCGAAGGCTTGAATACCTAAGCGGTGCAGCGTTGGGGCGCGGTTCAACAGCACCGGGCGTTCCCGGATGGCTTCTTCCAAAGCTTCCCAGACTTCTGGGCGGCCGCGCTCGATCAGGCGCTTGGCGCCTTTGACATTGGTGGCATAGCCATTGTTGACCAATCGAGAGATCACAAACGGGCGATAGAGCTCGAGGGCCATGGTCTTCGGCAAACCACATTGGTGGATCTTGAGCTTCGGCCCGGCAACGATCACAGAACGGCCGGAATAGTCTACGCGTTTACCCAGCAGGTTGCGGCGGAAGCGGCCTTTCTTGCCTTTGAGCATATCGCTGAGTGATTTCAACTCGCGGCGTCCTCTTCGAGAGCGTGCTTTACCACGCTGTGAGTTATCTACCAGCGAATCAACAGCTTCCTGGAGCATGCGCTTCTCATTGCGCACAATAACGTCAGGTGCACCAAGTTCAAGCAAGCGCTTGAGCCGATTATTGCGGTTGATCACCCGGCGATAGAGGTCATTCAAGTCCGAGGTGGCAAAACGGCCACCATCCAACTGCACCATGGGGCGCAGGTCCGGGGGAATAACTGGCAATATCACCATGATCATCCATTCTGGCTTATTGCCAGATTGGCGAAAGGCCTCAGCAATCTTTAAGCGGCGTGTGGCTAATCTGCGCTTCTGCTTGCTGCCAGAGGTTCGCAAAGTGTGTCGCAATTCTTCCGTAAGGGTATCCAGATCCAAGCGTTTGAGGATATCAAGGATCGCCTCAGCACCCATGTCAGCCTGAAATACCTGGCCCCAGCGGGACTTCAATTCCCGATAGCGCAGTTCGCCCATAAAGGTCAGGGGCTGCAAATCCATGAGTTCATCGCGTAAACGGCGATACTCTCCACGAGAGGCCGCGATCTCGCCTTCGAGGTCTTCGCGCATCTCAGAGAGCTTTTGCTCTGACTCTGCACGGACACGCGCCATATCTAACTTGAGATGCTCTATCTCGCGTTGGCGTTGATCCTTGAGTTCTGTCTCGATCTCCTCGAGCCGCTCCTTTACTACTTGTTGAACGCTGCCCAGGTGTTGATTGCTGATCGTATCGCCTGCTTCGACGATGACTATATCGGTGCCAGGGAAGGTGATCGCTCGTCGGGTGGATTTGCCATTCTTCTCCTGCAAATCCATTTCCAATTGCTGGCCCTTCTTCATAACCGGATCTAACTCGGTAGCGATCTTCTCATCATAATTAGCCTTGACCTCTTCCAATTTCTGATTCAGAGATTCCACCATCTCATCGCGCTCTAACTGAATGGTGTCAAGCTGAGAGTTGGTTTCCTCTTTGATATCGCTATCTCCGCCGGCGTATTCCTCTTCGAGGCGCTTCAACGCTCTCTCTCGTGCATCCTCATCGACGTATGTTACGACATATTGAGCGAAATAAAGCACGCGATCAAGATTGCGCCGGGAAATATCGAGCAACAATCCAAGGTGTGATGGCAGGCGTCTGGCGTACCAAATATGAGCGACAGGTGCTGCTAACTCAATATGACCCATACGTTCGCGACGCACGGATGACTTGGTTACTTCTACACCACACTTATCGCAGACAATGCCCTTATAACGGACATTCTTATACTTGCCGCAATAACATTGCCAATCACGCTGAGGGCCAAAGATGGCTTCACAGAACAAACCGTCCTTCTCTGGCCGTAACCGCCTATAATTGATGGTTTCGGGTTTGAGAACCTCACCATAAGACCAGCTACGAATCGTCTCT
>CAYWIC010000178.1:0-9982 GCA_964458115.1 uncultured Anaerolineales bacterium
TCCACTTACCAATGCCCTCAACTTGTCACTTTTCATGGTCAATGTTTCACAGGTGCTTTTACGAGAATTCCGACAAACCAATCCCGACAGTGGTGTTCTTGACTTGAAGGCATACTTCCGAGCTGCAAAATACTTCGAAGAGACAATAAAAATGCTTCCCGAAAAACCGGAACCAATTTTATTGAACCAGATTTTCGGCCATGTCGCCTCGCTGGGCTGTATTCATCCTGTTAATGTTCTAATTTCTTCGCCTTAAATGGCGAGGGTATTGTTATATAGAAGCTGTTATTTTTTTACGGAGGCTTGATGTCAATTAAACATGCTATCCTGGGCTTTCTAAGTTGGCGCACTCTTTCTGGGTATGAAATCAAAAAAATGTTTGAAGGTTCAATGTTCCTATATTGGTCTGGAAACAATAACCAGATTTATAGGGCATTGGTGCAACTTCACCAGGATAAGTTGGTTACCTGGGAAATTCAAAATCAGGAAAAAGGCCCGTCAAAAAAGAATTACACGATCACCAAGAAAGGTCTGAAGGAGTTGAGAAAATGGGTTCTTTCATCGCCGGAATTACCAACACTACGCAATTCATTCTTGGTCCAACTTGCATGGGCTGACCAATTGGAACCTGACGAGTTGCATCAATTGATCAGGAACTATGAAGATGAAATTCAAATTCAGTTGATTATGTGTCGTGAGCAGAAAAGGAGAAATCTGATAAACCCGAACCGAAACGAGAGAGAGGCCTATTTGTGGACCATGATTTCAGATAATTGGATCATGTTCTATGAAACTGAATTGGCTTGGGTTCATAAACTACGAGATGGGCTAAAAAATGAACTGTAATGGAAACAATGAAAGGATGAATTTATGATAACTGGCGCAATTTACAAATCAAAGACCGGTAGAGATGAAATGATGGGGTACTATGACAAAATCCTGACTCAATGGCCGATTGAAAATAATCACTTGTCGATTCCAACCAAGCACGGCAACACTTTCATAATTGCCAGTGGAGATCCTTCTGCACCTCCTTTAGTTCTGCTTCACGGAAGTGCATCTAACTCTGCAACATGGATGGGGGATGTTGTTGAGCTTGGGAAGCATTTTTGTGTCTATGCCATAGATATTCCGGGAGAGGCAGGGAAGAGCGATGAAATCCGCTTTTCATGGAATGGTCCTGCCTTTAGTGAGTGGCTTGATGAAGTACTTGATGGATTGGCTTTGGAGAATGTTTCTATAGGTGGAATATCATTAGGGGCATGGGCAACTATCAAATACGCCATCCATAAACAAGATCGGATTGATAAGACTTTTCTTCTTGTCCCTGCAGGTATCTATCCAATCCGATTAGGATTCGCATTGCGCTTGATCATATTATCCTCGATGGGTGAATGGGGACGTAATCGACTGAGAAAATATATGTTGAAAGGTGCTGAGTTTACTGAGAAGGCTGAGCATTTCTTATCCCTGATAGGAAAGCATTTCAACCCCCGTATGGGTGCACCACCGCTTTTTTCTGATGATGAATTGCGTTGTCTATCAATACCTGTACTTTACCTTGCAGGTGATAAGGACACGATGCTCAATACTTCAAAGACCGCCGAACGATTAGAAAAGTTGGTACCTAACCTTACTGTGAAAATCTATGAAAATGACGGTCATGCAACAATCAACAAGGCAAGAGAGGTAATTTCCTTTCTAACATAATATTTTCTTGGGTAGTATTTGGGAGATTATCACCCTGTATTGCAATATGGGAGGCGAATATCTGGATTCAAATAATCAGGAGTCGGCTCCGATCAGAATTTTGGGTTTTTGACTTCGAAACCTATTTCTGGACTCAGCTTGCCGATATGCCAACCTCCTTGGTATTCAGTGCTGCCATTGTGGATACATTCAACCACCGCTTCGTGTTCTATGGCGGCTTCGAAAACGAACTCATGCTTACATATTTCTTGCCCCCTTAGCATCTCATAAATGAATGAAACATTTTCGCCACGGCTCCCCCTCTCCCAATGGGAGAGGGGGAAGGGGTGAGGATAGTTATGCCGGTTTCGGGAGACTTAGATCGCTTCGTCCCATTTACGCAGGTTCATCTGCACCGCCGTCAGCATACACTTGTCTGTACTTGAGGATACGGGCTTGCTTTCAACATCATCCTTGATTACAATCGCAGCTACCTATGTTGTCGCCGAACCTCTCCCGCCGCGATTTTCTCAAGCTCAGCACCCTGGCCATGGGGACGCTGGCCTTCAATCCATTTCCACCTCCCTATGATGATTATCAAGCCGGGCAAATGCTGGTGGGGCGCGTTACAGTCGACCAGCAGGCCGCCATCTACGAGGAGCCACGCTTTCACAGCGGCGTGGTGCGGTGGACCAGGCAAGACGAACTCCTCAATATCTACTACCGACTGACTCCCGTCGAAGGCCCTCCCTATAACCCCATCTGGTATCGCGTATCAGGCGGATATATTCATAGTGGATACTTACAAATCGCCAGATTTCGCTACAATACCCCTTTAGAAAGCGTTCCAGAGAGTGGTCAATTGGCTGAGGTGACCGTCCCCTATTCCCAGTCATATACCTATTCCCAAACGTATGGCTGGGAACCCACCTACCGTCTATATTTCGAGACCACGCATTGGATCACAGACGTTGTCGAAGGACCCGATGGCAAACCCTGGTATCAACTGACCTCGGAACTCACCGATTACCTGATCTACTACGTCTCGGTCCTGCACTTGCGCCCCATCCCAGACGAAGAAATGACGCCGCTTTCACCAGAATTGCCCTTCGAAGCCAAACGCATCGAGGTATCCCTGGCAGGACAATTCCTGACTGCATTTGAATACGATCAGCCCATTTACAGGACGCGAATCTCCACAGGCCTGGGGGAGCTGGATGTGCCTACGGGCAGAAAAACCCCGCGCGGCACGTTCAACATCACCTCCAAATCCCCCTCCAAGCATATGGGCGGGGTACAAGCTTCAGGAGCGCCTGACGAGTACATCCTTCCTGGCGTGCCCTGGACAAGTTTCTTTATCTTCGAGAGCGGTGTGGCCCTTCACGGCACCTTCTGGCATACCAATTTCGGTCTACCCATGAGCCACGGTTGCATCAATATGAGCAACAAAGACGCTAAATGGCTTTTCCGCTGGGTCACACCTGCCTATGATCTGCCCATTGGCGACCGCAATAATTGGGATGTGCGCGGGTATGGCACGCAGATTGAGATTATATAAAATTATCCACAGTGCTCTTGCACTGTGGATGGCGCAAGGCTGATTGGATGACAGCCTTGCGCGCAAATTTGGACTTGATTTATCTACTTTACTTATAGTAGAATCTTTCATTATGGGTAGTTCGATCTCCAGACGTGAATTCTTGAAGCTCAGCTCTGTAGCTCTGGGCTCCATTGCCGCGCATCCCTACTCGGATGGGTTTCCTGAAGGCGATGGCTTCCCCGCGGATGTGATCGCGCTTGGCCGCGTCGGGACCAGTGAGATTGAGATCTTCGAGAAGGATGATTACAAGAGCGAAAAAGTGGGAGTGCGCTACCGGGACCAGCTCATTCCTATCTTCGAAGTCATCATCGAGCCTGAGGACAAACCCAATTCCCCGCGATGGTACCGGACGTTTGGTGGCTATGCGCACAGCGCACATGTCCCCATTGTCGATCGCCAACTCAACACCCCCTTGCCCTGGATCCCTGATGAAGGTTGGCTGGGCGAGATTACCGTTCCTTATACACGTTCATATCGCAAAACCATCACATACGGCTGGGTGCCGCTTTATCGCTTGTACTACCAGTCAGTGCATTGGGTTACTGCTGTTGAAGAAGGCCCCGATGGCGAAGCCTGGTATAGAATCACCGATGAGCTGCTCAAGATCGATTATCATGTTCCCGCCACGCATGTGCGCATGATCATGCCAGAAGAACTGAAGCCAATCTCACCAAATGTTCCATTCGAAGACAAACGCATCGAAGTATCCCTAAAAGATCAATCTCTGACCGCTTACGAACGCGGTGAGGTCGTACTCCAAACGCTGGTTTCCACGGGTATCCCCAGTCCTGGTAGTACCGCCAATGGTATCCCGACCATAACCCCCACTGGGCGCTTCAATGTCTCGGTAAAAATGCCATCCAAGCACATGGGAGATGGCAAGATGACCGACAATATTCACGCCTATGAACTGCCCGGCGTGCCCTGGGTGACCTTCTTCACCGAGGATGGTGTCGCCTTCCATGGCACGTACTGGCATCACAATTATGGCTATAAAATGAGTCACGGCTGCGTAAACATGACCGTGGAAGAGGCCAAATGGTTATACCTGTGGGCCACCCCAGAAATCGAACCCCACGAATGGGAACGCCGGGGCTACGGCACGCAGATCCTAGTGTACTAGTACGCGGATACTTAAGTACACAATTCCTTTTTCTAAAAATTCCATAAAACCCCGTCTAATATCTTGACAGGCCCCCAAAGGCATGCTACAAATTTCTCGTATGTTGGCAGTTGTTTCTATTTGAAGTATTAGTCATTCGGCTGTATTTTGTCATAGAAAGCTCTGCCTGCAAGCAGTCAGACTGTGCTGTTCCGGTGAAATGCAAGGTTTTTTTCGAAGCGGATGGCATTGTCGATGAATTCAGTTGTATGAAAGGAGAAGATGCAGTGCCAGAGCGAGAATTTGGAAACGTCAAGTGGTTCAACGCCAGCAAAGGGTATGGATTTATCGCCCGTGAAGGAGGCGAAGATGTATTCGTCCATTTCAGTTCGATCCTTGGTTCCGGATATCGTACTCTCGAAGAAGGCCAACGGGTAGAATTCGAAGTCGCCATTGGCGATAAAGGCCCTCAAGCCCAAAATGTTAGCATTGTAGACAACCTAGCGATCTGACAGTGTACAAGAAGGATGTAGATCACCGCAAATTTTCTCAAAATTGGGGTGAAAATCCCGCAAAAGTCATGAGAATCTGCGCAAATTAACGTACAAAAACACGAGTTTCCGTTAGCTAGTAGACGAACAAAATACGCAAATTACGCAAAAGGTGAGGTCAATGCGACCTCACCTTTTATGATTCTTAAATGCTAAGATGCCTTACTCGAATAAGCCGACATCTTTTAGTGCATTTTCGAGGGTCTCTACTGTAAGCGGTTTCACGATCAGGCTGGCTGCCCCCATGTCCTTGGCGCGGCTCGCTGTCTCAGGCTGGTCATCGGAAGTCACCACAATCACCGGCGTATCCCCAAATCCCGGACTCCGGCGGATGTAGGATAAGACTTCGAAACCATCTACATTGGGCATATTGATGTCCAGCAACACAACATCGGGGACCTTTTTTTCCAGCGCCATAAAAGCAGAGCGCGCTCCATAGGCAGCCCGCGCAGAGACGTCCAGTACTTCCAACATCAAGACGATCATATCAGCTAGGTTGCGATTATCATCAACGACGAGTGCATCCATCATACTTACTCCAATTCGGCGATGATCTTCCCCATCGGAGAGAGATCATACCCCGGCAAAGATGCAACCATGCCCCGAAAAGACGGATCTTCGAGCACGCTCATTACAGGAGATATCAATGCGCTTTCCAGGGTTTCTTTGGGGATAATTAAATCATATCTTTCTTTGAATAGGGGAATGAAATCCAAATCCAAGGCCTGAGCTGCCGCGGCGATCCCTAAACCACAATCGGCGCGGCCGGAGGCCACAGCTGCTGCCACAGCAAGATGGGTGAATTCCTCTTGTTCATATCCCTGGATATCCTCCGATTTAAGATCCGCCTCAGCCAGATGGTAATCCAGCAAGATGCGCGTACCCGCCCCTCGTTGGCGGTTGATCATGCTCACTTCAGGGTTGGTCAGATCGTTCAACGATTTGATTGCCTTTGGGTTACCCCTCGGCACCATCAATCCTTGTTCCCTACCCACCAGAGCAATCACACGCACCGGCACATCCGGCAAATACTGGCGGATATAAGGCAAGTTATATTCGCCACTTTCCGGGTCGAGCAAATGAGCGCCAGCTAGATGCGCCTCCCCGCGCCGCAGTGCTACCAAACCACCCAAACTGCCTACATTGGCCGAGGCCAGGCGTCGGTCATGTACCGCCAGGAACTGCGCCATGACATCCAGAGAGATGTCATGCGAGCCAATGGCAAAGATTGTGCGCTCGATCTCTTTCGGTGTGCGGTACAACCTCACACTGACTTTTTCCCCGGCAGGCACTCCCTGCGAACCGCTGGGAACGATCACAATGCCATCGGCTCTCACGAGAGATGTTATTACCCCCGAGCCGCGCGCAAGCGGCGCTGCCAGGGTGCGCTGACCCACTTTCCCTACAGCGACGCGTACATAATCATCGTCACCCGCAGGCGAGACCATCTTGCGGGTCAGGGTCGCTTCGATCTCGATCGGCTCTGCGGCCTGACGACCCAGCCAACGCGCCAGCAAAGGCTCGACGAAGATCTCCCCCGTCAGCGCTGCCGAGACAGGGTAGCCAGGGACGCCGATAATGGGAACAGTTTCTGCGACCTTTAGGGTCTGCTGAGATCCTAAAGATCTTCGTATCATTCCCAATATGACTGGGTGTCCAGGGCGCACAGCAACTCCGTGAACCAGTAACTCCCCAAGGGCCTCGACCACCCCGGCAGAGAAATCTTCCGAACCCGCGGAGGAGCCAGCGTTCAACAAGATCAAATCATGATCTTGGGCGGCCTCGCTGACCTGCGCCTTGATCTCTTCGAAAACATCGGGCGTAATCGGATAGCGGGTGGCCTCCCCACCCCAAAGGTTGATCTGAGCAGCCATCACCATCGAGTTGTATTCGATGATTTCGCCGCTCTTTACGGGTTGGCCAATGGTCACCAATTCAGTTCCCGTAGGGATAATGGCGACCTTGGGTCGCCTGGTCACACGCACTGTGCCATGACCACACCCCGCGATGGCACCTAGATCGGCCGGACGCAGTGTGTGACCCGCAGGCAGGACCAATTGGGTGGCGACCATGTCTTCTCCCATAGATCGCACATGCGCCCAGGGTGTCACCGCTTCGCGAATTCGAATGGCATAGGGTTTGCGCTGGTCTGAAGAGATGGAACCATTTTCGGTCAGGGATTCGACATTCTCAATTGGGATGACTGCGTTAGCCCATCCAGGCAGCGGGTCACCCGTGTCGATATATTGGGTCTGCTCATCATAACGCAGGCTTTTTGGAGCGGTCGCCAAGGCGCCCTCGGTATCAGCTGCTCGGACAGCGAATCCATCCATGGCAGAGGCATGGTAATGCGGCGAGGAGATCTGCGCCCAAACCGGCTCGGAAGTGATACGCCCCAGGACATGTTCATCGAGCGGGATATTTTCCGAACCAAGCACATCCCACAAATTTGCTTCGATCAGCGCATTTTTGAATCTTTCCTGAGCCTGGGGTAACGGAATATCGTGTAAATATACAGACATTAGCGGAAATTACTCTCTTTGACTGGTTAGATACATTTGATTCTATCACCTGAGAGCAGATTGAGGAGAAATCTCTTCCAGAGACTCAAGAATTTCACAAAGACTTTTCTGTCAGTGGTCGTTAAACTTATTTATCATCAGGCACGAAAAACCGGGGTGACTCACCAGTATCAATCACCACTTGCACAGAGGCTGTTAGCAAAATATCGCTAGTTTTCAACGGAATTGGGGAATGCAATATCAATATCGCTTAACAAACCTGTCACAAAGATCGTTAACCCGTAAATCACATCGATCAAAGTTTTCACAATGCTGTACCCCGTTGCCAACGGCATGCCTACGGCGAGGGATGAAGAATCTCCACGCTGCCCGCCAGATCATCGTGACAGACGAAATCAATATAGGGCAATTAATGTACCTACAATTACTTATTTAATCATAACGAGAAATAATAGTTACTTATAGCAAAAATTTATATATATATGCCCTAATTTTCAGTAGAATATATTCAGATTTATAGATATATAAGTAAGCCATTTTTTTGCGACAAAGGTTTATACATTTGGACACTTCTCCAAAGATGATTTTAGCATCTAATAGGAAACCGAAACCACAGAATAATTTTCCTTATCGAATGGTGCAGTGGGGAAATAACTTACCTTTGAGAACGAAATTGAGTTTATTTGGAGTATCTAGTGTTATTTTCCTTTCTGTCGGTTTCGTATATTTTTTGAATTCAGCAATACAGAAGACAAATCAATCGATTCTTGAAGAACGGCTTGTATTAGCTGTCGTACTCGCAAACCAGCTAGACTTAAACATCCATTACCTCGAACAAACATTTAGTCTTGGCGTGGAATCACTTTTAAATAATTCTGAGACTAGTGATCCTGTCGACTTCTCCACTTCCGATCTCAGGGAATTTTACTCACTGATCAATACAAATGTAAATCAGGTTATTTGGATAAATTTGCTCACAGAATCATTTCAAAGTTACCCAAATATCCAGACCTCTCAATTCCAAATCACAGAGGTTGAATTAGCCAATCGACTGACCATCCACCCCACCAGCCAATTATTTGTAATTCATTCCCTAGATTCTGCTTCAACCTATATCGGTGTTCCCATTCAAGACTCTAACAATCAAGAATTTGGGGTTATTCTGGGAAGAATATCTTCGAAAAAATTGTTCAATAAAATCCAAGAGGATCTATTAATAAACCGTACAGATATCATTGTAGATATAGTTGATAACGATGGCACGATCATTCTGTCAACAGATTCTGATCGTTATTTGAAAACCATCGGAGTAGAAATGATTATTATTGACATATTGGACAGGGGAAAACCTGTCATAGAAATTTGTGCGAATTGTAAGAATGTCATTCAAGGGGATGAAATTGAAATTCCAAAAATTGTGTTTGCCCCTCTAACGCACGCTAATGGGGGAGTCATTATTAGCGCATCTCATTCGAATACAATCGGTGATTTTCAAACACCTTTAATTAATTTGTTTCTTTATAGCCTTGTGGTGCTCATCATTATCTTATTGCTAGCGGTTATATTCTCGGCCAGTCTACTGTCACCGATTAAAGACCTCTCTCGATCAGTAGATCGGATTGCGAATCAAAATATAGATCACCAAATCGGGTTCTCACGCCAAGACGAGTTCGGGATGTTGGCCCGATCAATTGATCAAATGCGATCAACCATAAAGAAAGATTTGTCAGATGCACAGCACGAAATTAACCTTCTTTCAAACGATTTACAGGTTGTCATTGATAGCCTTGCTGATGATATGGTAATTATTGATCGAGATTTTCGAGTCCAGCTTGCTAATGCGTCTGTAGTCGAGAAATATGGTGGAAAGAAACCCATTGAAGGACAGCTATGTTGGAATATTAATCATGGGGGAGTCGAATGTAATGATACTGGTTGTGAGTGCCCAGTTAGACAAGTTTATCGCGACGGTCTACCCAGCCGAGTAATTCATATTCATCCCAACGGAAACAAGAAACCACGCTATGTCGAGATTGTTGCCAGTCCAATTAGGAATAAGGTTGGAGAAATAAGAGGCGCGGTTGAATTGATCAGAGATGTTTCTGAAGAAAAGTGGAAGGATAATCAGCGCAAGAAATTATTCAGAAAGGTGATTCGTGCCCAGGAAGAGGAACGTGAGAGAATAGCCAGGGATTTACATGATGAGATTGGCCAGTCGATAACAGCCATTATCATGCGTTGTGGAGCTCTAGAACAAAGTTTTAATTGCAGTGAAGAATTAAGAAATAGTCTGGGCAATATTCGTTCTACGGCATCTGCCACAATGCAGAATCTCAGATCGATTATGCTAGATCTCCGTCCAGATGTATTGGACGAATTGGGATTGTCTATGGCTATTCGTGCCCTGATAAAAGAGCGACTCACTTCAGCAGGAATTTATTGCCAATTCGAAACCAATGGCTTAAAAACCCGCCTTTCTCCACTCATCGAAATCACAACGTACCGGGTTATACAAGAA
>CAYWIC010000179.1:0-9950 GCA_964458115.1 uncultured Anaerolineales bacterium
GGGTGCATTGACCCCACCAATCGACACAGGGATATACAACGCGGGCAGACCCTTGTCGGCCAGGAAGAGCAGCTTTTGTAGAGCATCGTCATTGTGCTGCAATCCAGAGGTGACGTTGATATAGCATGCCGCTGTCGGTCTCAACTGGAGCGCCTCGGCCCCGCCAGCGACGACCTCTGCCATCTCGACATCATCCACACAGCCGGAGAACTCGTTGGTTACATAGATGATCGGTTTGGTTGTGTTGTTAAGGATGGCTTCCATCTGATAACGATCGCTAACCATCTCGCCTACATCAGTGGGCAAGAACATCGACATGACGAAATCGATATGTGGCAGGCCATCACATACGCGCATGGCCTCAACCACATCTTGCAACACTGGTTTGCGGTATTCCTCTGTGCGGTGGTCGATGATATTGAGACAATCGGAACCCGGCCCGTAGAAACAACGGCCTTCTTCAAGGAACATAGCCGCCTGACCGTTGCGATCATACATCGTGATGCGTTTAGGCACCGTCGAGAAGGCCTTCTCGACCAACCCGGCTGGAACCCTCACGCGGTTACCTTCGGAAACAGAGGCCCCGGCTTTCTTGAACAAGTCGATGGCCTCCTGATCGTGGAGCCGCACACCTGTTCGGGCCAGGATCTCCAGGCTTGCGTTATGAATCTTTTGACACTGATCGGGGGAGATGCGGTTATATTGTGATCCAGAATATGCTATTTCATTGATGCGGATATTTGTCATTGATTTTCTCTTTAGTGGCTACGCAACCATTTTTTTGGCTAACTCAACTGCGCCTACTGCATCTTCTGCATAGCCATCTGCCCCAATGGTCTCGGCCCACTCCTGGCTGATGGGCGCGCCACCGATCATCACCTTGACCTGGTCGCGGATGCCCGCTTCTTCCAATTCCTTGATGATCTGGCGCTGCACCGTCATGGTCGTGGTCAGCAAGGCTGATAGACCCAGAATGTGCGCGCCGGTTTCCTTGACCTTTTCGATAAACGCTTCGTTGGCCACATCTACGCCCAGATCGTGAACCTGGAACCCATTGGCTGACATCATCGTTCCAACCAGAGATTTGCCGATCTCATGGATATCCCCAGCCACAGAGCCAATCACCACCACCCCGGCCGATTCGGCTTCCTGCTGGCGCGAGCGCAGTTCTGGCTCCAATATTTCCATGGCTTCCTGCATTCCACTGGCAGCGATGATCAAGTGCGGCAGGTAATATTCACCCGTTTGAAACTTGTCTCCGACGATATTCATACCGGCAGTCAATCCGTCATCGATGATATTCAGCGGTTCCAAGCCGTATGCCAGGGCTTGCTTTGTCAGTTCAACCGTGTCATCAGGGCGGCCTTCAACAATGCTAAGAGTAATGTTGTTCAACAATTCGCTTGACATTTTTTATTCTCCTTGAAATGCAAGATGCTATTAATCCAGTGGCAATGGCGGGAGTTCATCCATGCCAAATTTGTTCGCCGCGCTGGTCGCGATGGAGCGCAGTTCAGCGCGCAATTCATCAGAGATCGGTGAGGGTTGGTACGTTCCCAAAAGTTTCTCAACCCGATCTTGAGCGCGCTCCCAGGCTGTCTTGGAGCCTTTTTTCTTCCAGCGGTCGAGAGAACCTCGGTCAATCACCTCAGATGGGAGATAGAGTTCCTTATCGAACCACTTTAACGTGTGAGGTTGGGCCAGGTAATCTGCCCGATGACCCAGTTCCTGCATTAGGGTCAGAGCGATGGGATTATCACGCGCTTCGATGCCGCCGATCAACCGTTTGGCCATGCCCACGATCTCGGCGTCGATGACCAGCTTCTCATAACTCTGGCAGCTTTCGAAATCCATCATCCCAGCTCCCGAGACCATATTGACGCCTGCCAGGGCGGCCATCATGGCACCGCCCGAGGATTCGAGGCCGCATTGCGCATCGACGACTTTGGCGTCGCTCATCCCCAGATAAGCATGGGTAGGCATCCCCAGCGCTTTGCCAACTTGTGTATAGGCGCAGTCGATCAACCACGTCCCAACGGCGCCCATGGGCGTGGTGCCTTCGCGCATATCAAAGGCCGCGGGAGAGCCGCCCCACACGATGGGCGCGCCTTCCTGGGCCAACTGGCAGATGGTCACGCCGCTCAGACATTCAGCCGTGTGCTGCACCACGGCAGCCGCCAATGTGACAGGCGAGGTCGCCCCCGCCAGAGGCATGGATACCAGCTCAGAGGGAATGCCATGCCGGGCACTATCGATCATATTTTGGCAGGTCAGGTCACTCCACAGCAATGGCGGCGAAGGACAGACATCGAAAACGGCAATCGGCTTATCGGCCAGAACTTTTTCGCTTCCGGCCATAGCCACCAGCATATCCTTCATGGTCCACCAGGTATCGGTGCGGAAAGCCCCTGTAATAATAGGCTTGCGCATAAAGTTCAAGGCAATGTAGAGGCGGTACAGGTCGCCGATCTCTTCAGGCACATCGACACAGATCAAAGATGTACTTTGGGCATCGAGCTGTGGCAGGGTCTCAACCAGTTTAACGAACTTGACGAAATCAGGCGTCAGCGGCTGGCGCTGCTCCTGCGTCTCGCTATCGAGCACATTGATGGCTGCAGAACCCGGATCGAATTGCACGCTATCGCCACCATAGTGGACGACCTGCTCGCCATCCAGGTTGTAGAGATAAAACTCAGAGGGTCGCGTCTCTAAGGCCTTTCTGGCAATGGCTTCGGGGATGTGGGCGATTTGGGTATCGAAGTCCACTTGGGCACCCGCCTCCGCGAGCAATTTGAGCGCTTCGTCATTGTGAACCCTGACACCAGGGTTCATCAACAATTCAAAGCCCTCGGCAATGATCTGCTTGACCAATTCGTCGCTGAGGATATTTAGTTTCGGTCGCATTCTTAAGCCTCCTATAGGTTGATAAATTTTTTTCTGGACAAATCCAAAACTGAGGTATCCCAAGGGGCTACGCCCCTTGGGATACCTCAGTTTTGGCCATTATCATTTCTAGGATCCGTCCCGTCATTTATACTCACATACCCTAGTCGCTGGGAGATATTAGCCGCAGCCTGAAAAACCTTATTGGTGACTTCTTGAAGCTGGCTGGTTTCTAAACGAGCGCTGGGACCGCCGACACTGGCCGCCGCGACCACATCCCCGTTATGGTTGAACACAGGTGCTGCGATGGCGACAAAGCCCAATTCCAATTCTCCGTGGACGGTGGCATACCCTTGTTCGCGAATCAGTTCAAGTTCAGCCATCAATTGATCTTTATCGATCACTGTGTTTTCCGTATATCGGACCAGGGCATCGGACAACAATTCCTCACAATGAGCCTGTGGCAGAAATGCCAGCAGGACCTTCCCAGTTGATGTAGCATGCGCAGGCCAGCGTGTGGCGATATCTTGCGCAGCCCCCAGCACATGTGGCCCAGCAATCTGATCCACAATCAGGACATCACAGTCCACCAGGATTTCGAGTGAAGCGCTTTCACCGGTTGCTTCCGCCAATTCTTCCAGGGCGGTACGGCTGGCGATATGCAGATCATTGGTCCGCAAAGCGCGCCCACCCAACACAATTGCGCCCGGTCCCAATCGGTAAACCCCAGTTTGTTCGTCACGCGCCACCATGCCCTCATGTTCCAGGGCACTCATCAAGCGATAGGTGGTGGTCTTATTCAGTCCAACGGCCAATGTGAGATCAGCCAGGCTCCACTCTGGCTCGGCATCGGTGAAGACCTTCAACAAGCTCATGGCTCGGTGAATGGACTGGGTTCCGGGATAAGGCTTCTTGTTCATATTATGAACCTATATTTCATATTATGAACTCATCATAGCATAACTTTTTCCGAGATGCAAGAGGGAATTTGCCTACAAGACCCGAAAGGGGTCTTGTGAAAAACAGGTGCCTGCGGAGCAATGCTCCGCAGGCACCTGTTCTTTTTACACTTTTAATTATTCACTTCAAGTACCGATCAAGAAACTCCCCCATTTTGGTGAACGAATCGATGCGGTTGTTCAGTTTGGCAATCTTATGGCCCTCATCCTCGTAGCGCAGGTAGTCCACCGGGTGATCCCGCTCCTGCAAGCTCTTCACGATTTGGTCGGCTTCGCTAACGGGGA
The DNA here is from genome assembly GCA_964458115.1 of uncultured Anaerolineales bacterium. Lineage (GTDB taxonomy): Bacteria > Chloroflexota > Anaerolineae > Anaerolineales > UBA11858 > NIOZ-UU35. Next base: position 4,128 of record CAYWIC010000179.1, read on the forward strand.
CACGCGGGTCATTGGCCCCGTGGATCACCAAGAGTGGGCATTGGATACGGTCGACCTCGTAGATCGGCGAGATTGATGCCAGGAATTTCCGGTCATGCTCCAAGCTGCCGTACTCCTGCTCACGATGAGCCCTTCGCCACGAACTGGTATTCTCCAAAAAAGTGACCCAGTTGGCAATCCCTACCACATCAATGGCAGCTGCCCAAAGATCAGGGAAGGTTGTGATGGCCGAGAGCACCATGAACCCGCCATAGCTGCGCCCATAAATGGCAATCCGCTTCATATCCACCTCATCCTGCTGGCCCAGCCAATCCACGGCATGCTTCAAATCAGTCACCGAATCCATGCGCAATTCGACATCGTCCAATGCCGTATACGTTTTGCCATACCCTCTAGAGCCGCGCACGTTTGGTGCCAGAATGGCATATCCACGACTCAAGAAGAACTGGAAGCGTGGGTCAAAATCTGGGATTGTCTGGGTAGCAGGTCCGCCGTGTACGTACAATATACACGGGAATGGGGGTTGCATATCTTGGGGAGAATAGAAGAACCCTGGGATCGAACGCCCATCGAAGGTTTCATAATGAATCAGCGCGGGAGCGACGAACGACCTTTGGGGGATCCCTGCCAGGGAGCTTTGGGTCAGTTTCCGAGGTGGAGATGGTCCATTATTGAGCTCTGCAACCCAAATATTCAAGTTTTCTTGCGGGGTTTGAACGCTGACAGCTACGTGAGAACCATCCGGAGAGAATTTTGGTTCACCGATGACACCCGCGGGGAAGTCAGGAACATTGCGGCGTTGGCCTGTCTCACAGGAATACAACCCAAGCTGGGAGTAGCCATCCATGCTGGCCACAAACGCGACTGTCTTTCCGCTAGGCGAGATCCCCAATGCATCCACATCATGTTGCAGGTCTTCCAATAGGTATGTCACGTGTCCGTTTTCGATCTGCATTTGGGCGAGGCCTAAGAATTCGCGTCCCTGGTTGGTCAGCAAAAAAAGAAAATCATCTTCCTTCCAATGCACCTGAAGGTTGTTTACTGGTTCATCTAAAGAGGTTAGAGGCTTTGCTACATTCGATTCCACATCCAACAGAAACAAGATCTGATGCGCAGAACTGACTTCGTTGACCAGGATCAAATGCTTGCCATCAGGAGACCAATCCAGGACTCGGAAATTTCCTGCGGTTTGAAAGACCATTTGCCCGTTCCCAGCGTCAACATCCTGGATGTAGACATCGAAATGCGTGCCGTTGCGCTGATTGCTGGTATAGGCAATTCGAATTCCATCGCGAGCCCAGGCTCCGAAGTGATAGATCGCATCCAGGCTTTCCGAAATTCGACGAACTTCTACTCCGTCACTGGAAACCAGAAACATCTGGTAGCGCTCGTTGCCACCGATGTCGCGCGTGCAAATCAGTCGTTTGCCACCGGGCGCGGCACCCAAAGTCCATACTTTCTCCTGGAAAAAGGTCAGTTGGTCGGGCCAGCCCCCATCCAGGGGTTGAGACCAGATCTGGGGCGTACCCGTGATGTCGCTGAGGAACGCCAATCTCTCCCCGCCATCAAGCCAAACGGGCGTGGACGCGCTGCGAATATTCAGATAGCGGTCAAAACTTAATTGTAATTGGGGCATGGAAATAACCTTCGAAATAATGTGATGGCTGAAGGCACGCCGATGGCGAGGGCAGGAGTCTCTTCGTTCGCTTCGCTCACTCAGAGTGACACAATCTTCACATAATATCCGACAAATACTAAGAACATTAATAGAAACCCGGTTTTTCTGAAAAACCGGGTTTCTGGGTATTTAGTGGAAACTCTCCTCTGACCGCTGAACGATGGACTTGAGTTCATTTCGGACATTTTCGGGCAGGGATTTGGGGCGATGTTCTTCGAGAATAGTATCCACTTTTTTGGCGGCGCGCTCGCCCAAACTGAGTCCGCCAGCGTCCATCCACTGGTCATAATTTCCATGGTCGAACACTTCAGGATACCAGCGATCTCGGAAATACTTCATGGTGTGATCGCTCTCCAGGAAAGAGCCATCCGGTCCGACCTCGTCGATCAAATCCAACGCCAGGGCTTCATCCGAAACATCCACAGGCGCTACCAGGTGTTCAATCCAGCCGACCATTTCATTGCAAATCACCAACTGGGCCAACGAACCACACAATCCTGACTCCAGATAGGCCAGGTCGTGGATCAGGTTGGCGCCTCCCAGGGTTTCGGCCATCATCGTCAGTGCAGCCTCGGCAGCAGCCTGCTGATCAACAAGCTTGGAGTCAGCACATCCCCCCAAACCGAACATGGGGAGCTTGTGATGGTGGGCTATAGCGTGGGCGATTCCCAGGGCATCTGGGCCGCAATACGGCTGGATCATGGTGCGCATGTCCATGGCTTTGCCAGTCATCCCCGAGGTTATGAAAGGCGCGCCCTCGCGTTTTAGTTGCGACAAAACCAACCCTGCCAACACCCCGGCATTGGCGAAGATCACCGTCCCCGCGGGAGTGACTGGTCCGGTGACACCGCCCAATGCCACTGGAATATATAGTGCGGGCAAACCCTTCTCAGCCAAGAAGAGCAGTTTTTGGAGCGCTTCCTGGTTATGCTGCAAGCCAGTAGTGACATTGATATAGCAGGCTGCATTGGGCCGCGATCTCAGGGCTTCAGCACCACCAGCGACGACTTCAGCCATCTCCACGGCATCTACACAACCGGAGAACTCATTGGTCACATAAACGATGGGCTTTGTCGTGGAGCTGAGCATGACCTCCATCTGGTAACGATCAGAGACCATTTCAGGAACGTCGAACGGCAGAAACATCGACATCACAAAATCGATGTGTGAGAGAGCATCGCAAACCGTCATCCCATTTACGACATCCTGCAAAACAGCCTGGCGTCTTTGCTCATCACGATGGTCGATGATGTTGATGCAATCCGAGCCGGGTCCGTAGTAGCAGCGACCTTCCTCCAAGAAGAGGGCGGCTTCCCCATTACGGTCATATAGCGTCACTCGCTTGGGCACCGTCGAAAAGGCTTTTTCCACCAGCCCGGCGGGAATGCGAGCGCGGTTACCTTCGGAGATCGAGGCGCCCGCTTTCTTCAATAAATCAATTGCTTCCTGATCGTATAATCGCACACCTGTACGTGAGAGAATCTCCAGACTGGCATTGTGCAACTTCTGCGTTTGCTCAGTAGTCAGGCGGCTATATTGCGCGCCGCCGGACGCTCTGTCATTGATGGTGATTTGGGTCATGGTGGTGTCCTTTCCCGTTTTCAAAAACTTAATGGTGTGATGTGTAAGTTTTCTTATGAACCTGTCATGACCTGCCGAAGGCTCGCAAAGCGAGGTCCGCCTTTGGCGTTAGACTTGACGCGAACGGCGGGACTTTGGCCAGGGCGAAGAATTTCCCTCAACATAGATCCAGATCCTTCGCTGGCCGGAGGCCCGCCTTTGGCGCGCTCAGGATGACAGTCATAAGCAATATCTTGCACAAGGAGTATATAAAGGTATTGTAATTGCGAGGAGGCGTCGCCGACGAAGCAATCTGCAGATAATGATTAAGATTGCTGCACCCTTCGGCTACCCTTCGGGGATCAGGGCTCGCAATGACACTATTTAATTCATAAAGCTATCTTCCGCACGCTGGATAATAGCCCTTATTTGTTTGTCGACATCATCTGATTGGGGCTTGGGTTGGTGTTCGGCAAGGATTTCTTCCACTTTGGCCGCGGCGCGCTCACCCAAACTCAATCCACCATCAGCCATCCACTGATCATAATTTCCGCGTTCGAATACGGTCGGGTACCAGCGCTTGCGGAAATTGTTCATCGTATGGTCGCTGTCCAAGAATTGGCCGTCAGGTCCTTCCTGATCGATGAGATCAAGGGCAAAGGCCTCCTCACTAACGTCAACAGGAGCCATATTGGCCTCGATCCAACCGGCAATCTCATTGCAGATCACCATTTGGGCCAGCGAGCCACTCAAACCAGATTCCAGATAGCCCAAATCATGAATCAAGTTTGCTCCGCCCAATGTTTCCGCCATCATGGTCAGCGCGGCTTCTGCTGCAGATTGTTGGTCAACCAATTTGGCATCGCTGCAGCCTCCCAAACCAAACATAGGTAAATTGTAGTGGTGCGCTAGCGCGTGGGGAATACCGCGATGATCAGGCTCGCAGTACGGGCTGACCATAGTGCTCATATCCAGAGCTCCACCGCTCATACCCGAAGTAATGAACGGCGCCCCTTCACGTTTCAACTGCGATAGTACCAGACCAACCAATACACCCGCATTAACCACTGCCACACTGCCTGCCGGAGTAATTGGCCCGCTGATGCCGCCAATGCAAACGGGGATATAAAGGGCTGGCAACCCTTTCTCAGCTAGATAAAGAAGCTTTTGCAAGGCATCGTCATTGTGCTGCAAGCCGGTGGTCACATTGATATAGCAGGCCGCGAAAGGTCGCAGCCGGAAGGCCTCTGCCCCACCGGCAACTGCCTCGGCCATCTCGACAGCATCCACACACCCGGAGAACTCATTGGTGACATAGACAATCGGTTTGGTAGTGTTGTGCAGGATGGCTTCCATTTGGTACCGGTCGCTGACCATTTCATCGACATCGCTTGGTAAGAACATGGACATGACGAAATCGACATTGGGCAGGGCATCGCAAACACGCATCCCTTCAACCACATCTTGCAACACTGGATCGCGCCGCTGATTGGTACGATGATCTACGATATGAAGACAATCGGAGCCAGGGCCATAATAGGCGCGGCCCTCTTCCAAGAACATGGCTGCCTGGCCTTTCTGATCGTAGAGCGTCACTCGCTTCGGAACAGTCGTGAAGGCTTTCTCCACTAAGCCCGCCGAAATGCGCACACGATTGCCATCTGAGACCGAGGCCCCGGCTTTCTTTAGCAAATCAATGGCTTCCTGTTCATAGAGCCGAACTCCGGTTCGAGCCAGGATCTCGAGGCTAACATTGTGGATTTTTTGGCATTGATCGGGTGAGATGCGTGCATACTGCGCCCCCCCATAAGTTGCACTGTTTACTTGGATAGTAGTCATCAGGTAGTCCTCCTTAATTTACAATTGGGTTCAAATTTTCATGAGGTTGAATATTCTTTTGATCACGTCGATACCAAAATAGTAGCAGTATCGACGCGATTGAAACAAATGGCCCAACAATCAGAAACGCCACTGAAAGGTTCGATTTTTCTACGATCAATCCCAGAAGAGGGGGAAGTAGAGTCAAGGTTAATGCCCAGGATGTGTTTAGCAGCGCGTATGCCAATGGCTGATCATCTTGATCGACATTTTCACCAATTATTGTGAACATGCCAGGGTTGCGGAGCCGATCAGCACCATGACCAATACAACCTACCAGGGCAAGGATCGACACTTTGGTCAAAAAAGGGGTCAGGGTTAACGCCAACCCTCCAATGGAAACACCGGAGAGGGTAGTCAGAATCACCCCAAAGATGCCAGCGAGAGATGAAAATCCGAATTGTGCAAGCGTAATAGCGCCCCCTCTTAGGGTCGCCAGCATACCGATAACATCTGCAGTATATCCAAGGCTATCCAAATATGCCACGTAGAACGAAGATCCTACTGCAACCCAGCTTGCTGTTCCTAAACTCCAGACGATTGCAGCCAGGCGCACCGAACGATTATGGCGCATTATTTCCCATGCACTACGATGGGTGTTGACAAGCCGTTTTATGAATCTGCTCTGCTTGACTGTCGCAGACCTCACATCGGGCAACTTGTACGCCAATATTAGACCTAACAAGCTGATCAGAACGACGAAGATA
>CAYWIC010000180.1:0-9899 GCA_964458115.1 uncultured Anaerolineales bacterium
TGTACGCGAGCCCAAAGTCTTCCTCCTTGACGAGCCCCTCTCCAACCTGGATGCCAAGCTGCGTGTACAAACCCGCACCGAGATAACCAAGCTGCACCAGCGCCTGGCGACCACATTCATTTATGTGACTCACGACCAGGTCGAGGCTATGACCATGGCTTCCCGCATCGCAGTGATGAATCAGGGTATCCTAATGCAGCTGGATACACCCCAAAATTTATATGACTTCCCTAACAACCTGTTTGTAGCCGGCTTCATCGGTTCCCCGGCAATGAATTTCTTCGAAGCAAAACTGAAGAAAGAAGGCAATGACTTGTATGTCGATACCGGCGCCTTCACGGTGAAGATTCCCGATAGCCGCAAGGATGCATATGCAGGCCATGTTGGCAAAGATGTTGTCTTTGGTTTACGCCCCGAGGATATCTACGACCCGAAATACGAGGCTCCTGGCATCGTTGCTGAGCAAATTGAAGGGACCGTAGAAGTCACCGAACTGATGGGCAACGAGATCTTTGTCTTCTTCAAGAGTGGCGATCACGACTACGTCGGACGCATTGACCCTCGCACCGGTTTCAAGATGGGCGATAAAATTCAGGCTACTTTCAACATGGCCAATATGCACATCTTCGACAAGGAGACTGAGCAGGCTATTCGATAGCAACTGTCTCCCTCGATTGTACTACTCCCCGCGGATGTGGCACTCAGTGTTACGTCCGCGGGTTGTTGTAACTCGAGGAACGAGGTTATTATGCCTTACGATTATCTTCCCCCATTACTCCAAAAATCAGAAAGCAAGATCGTCCTGCTCGTACTAGATGGCTTAGGAGGACTCCCAATTCAAGCAGGCGGCCCAACCGCCCTCGAGGCTGCCGCGACCCCAACAATGGATCGGCTTGCCTCCGAGGGGACTCTCGGCCAAACGATCCCCATTCGTGCGGGCATCACTCCCGGGTCTGGACCCGCGCATTTAGCATTATTCGGCTACGATCCCTTAGTATTCGAAGTCGGCCGAGGCGCACTTTCAGCTGCCGGGGTTGGCCTGGAAGTCAAACCTGGCGATGTAGCTGCCCGAGGGAATTTCTGCTCCCTGGATGCCGACGGACTGATCACAGACCGGCGCGCTGGGCGCATCTCCAGTGAGGTCGCTGCGCCCCTAGTTGATAAGCTCAATACCATTGAAATCCCCGATGTTGAGATCGAAGTTAAGCAGGTAAAAGAATACCGCTTCACCATTGTGATGCGCGGCGAGGGGCTTAGCCCCAATTTGAAAGACACCGACCCCCAGAAGGTCGGAGTACCACCACTGCCCGTTCAGGCTGGAGATAGCGCATCCGAGCGCGCTGCTAAACTGTTCAACCAATGGATTACCAAAGCGCGCCAGGTGCTGACAGACGAACCCCAGGCCAACGGCTTGACCTTGCGAGGCTTCGCCACAGATCCTCAATTACAACCATACCAGGATGCCTATGGTTTGAAGTCAGCCTGCATCGCCGTATACCCCATGTATCGCGGTGTCTCGAAGTTGGTAGGCATGGAAGTGATCCAATTCGACGGTGAATATCCAGAAGATGAATTTGCCGCTACCAAGAAGGTTTGGGATGAGCACGACTTCTTCTTCATCCATATCAAGAAGACTGACAGCATGGGCGAAGACGGGAATTTCGAGGGCAAAGCCAAGATCATCGAGAGCGTAGATGCGGCGCTGCCTAAACTTTTAGAGTTGAAACCTGATGTGCTCATGATCACTGGAGATCACTCTACCCCAGCGCGGATGAAATCCCACTCTTGGCATCCGGTGCCGCTATTGCTGTGGGCGCCCGCCACCCATCTCCCAGACGACCAAGATAAGTTCGGCGAGCGCGCCTGCGCTCAGGGAGGACTGGGAACGTTCCCTGCGCTGGATACAATGTCTCTGGCGCTGGCTCACGCCGGGCGTCTGACTAAGTATGGGGCGTAAATAATATCTAGACATCATACACCCCAAAAATAATATTGAGTGAGATTCGCCCTTTTCCTCCCCATCCCCCCTTCCCCTCCGAAAGGGGGAGGGGTCGCCGAAGGCGTGCATAGCAAGGAATGGGGGCGAGATTAATCTTAGTGCAGTAATTTTGTACTTTCAATCAAATTTGGGGTGTCTCATGTCTTAAGTATTTATCGGAAAGTATCTGAACGCCTTCGGCGGTCACTCTGAGCTGCCGAAGGCACGCCGTAGGCGAGCGAAGAGTCTCCTGCCCTCGCCATGGGCGTGCCTACGGCGGGGCAGAGATTCTTCACCCTTGCAGGGTTCACGCCAAAGGCGGGCCTGGTAATATGAGATGATAAAAAAGGTTGCCATGAAATACCAGTTTGATTTAATGAGAGTAGCCAGCAATCAAACTCTCAAACTCAAAGGAGGTAAGTCATGGCGAAAACCAGTGTATCACAAGAAGAAAGAAGCATATCAGCCAGGCAAGTGCGGCGGCATTGGAAAGAGCAATTTCGCCAACGCATGCAAGAGGTTACCCATACCGATTGGCGTTGCGTTGGTGTAGACATTGGCAAGTATGAACATGTTGCCGTGGTCACCGATGGCTTAGGTAAGCTTTTGGATAATCCCTGGCGCTTTGGCATCCGTCGCTGCGACATTGAAGAATTCTTTGAACGCATCGACCGTCAGTGTGGCGACGGAGAACATCAACCAGTCATTGGCATGGAGCCGACGGGACACTATTACGAACAACTGGCCTATGAAAGCGCTGCCCGATATGGATCAGAGCAAGTCTATTTGATCCAAAGCTATGACACGGCGCAGCGGCGCAAAATCTGGTCCAAAGGCACCTTCAAAAACGACGAAGTGGAAGCCTGCATCGTAGCTGAATTGCTGCGAGAAGGTCATGGCAGAGCCTACCAACCGCCAAGCGGCGTTTACCTGACCCTGTATCACCTGGAGCGCTATCGGCTGGCCCGAGAACAGGCAGCCACACGCCTGAAGAACCAGATCATTGGGCATACTGATCGTTTGTATCCCGGCTTGGCGATCCGAAAGCGTGAGTTGGCCAAGCGCTACAAAGCGATGTTCCGCTATTTATGGACGACCAAAACGCCAGCTCGCTTGTTGAGATTGTTTCCAGATCCTTACCAACTACGTCAACAAACCAGCGAAAGCTTGTTTCAACATTTTCGAGCAGCAGGCTACTGGATGAACCGGCCCTATGCCGCCAGGATCATGGCTGCCGTTCAAAACCTGAGTTTGCCCGACCCAGGCATGGTGGCCATTCGCTCAAGGATACTTCGCAATGACCTGAACAGCTTGGCTGTTGTCGAGCAGCAGGTAACCGATGCAGAAGCTGAAATGGAGAGCTATCTGGATCAGACCTGGGCCAAGTGGTTACTGCCCACAGAAACACGTCCGGCGCTCTTGGCCAGTTTGGCTGCTACCATTGGCGATATGCAACAGTATCACTCTGCTCGTCAAATCTTCGGTCGCAGCGGCCTACACTCTGGGTGCCAAGACTCGGGCATTCGTCAGCGTCGCGGCCAGGGTCGCCGCATCGTTGCACCGGGTGATCGCCATCTGCGTCGACAGTTGATGCGCTTCAGTTTCAGCATGACCCCGCGTTACCCAGCTTTGCAACGCTACAAAACCCAACTGCTACAACGCGGTTTGAGCGATATCGGTGCACATATTGCTATCGCCCGCAAATTGACTGGCGTTATCTTCAGCGTAGCCACCAAGCAAGAGCCATTCGATCCTGCTCGTTTTCAATGAACCATTCTCGGTTCTGACATTCGCTCAAGCGGATTGCCCAGGCTCAACCTGAACGAACAGGATCTGGCAGCCTAACCTGGGGGAACACCTCGTGCGGGCCTATGAGGTTCGACCTCGTGCCGCAGCTAGAGACCCCAGGTCAGGCGATATGCAAACTTGGATATACAAGCAGAGCCCCGAGCTCGGTTACCAGGCAAAGTTCATCGTATCTCCGACGCAGGTTTGTCGGTTTGTCAGATATCAATGACGTTTTTGGAAAGCCTGCGACACCAATCAGATCGAGCGACCATACCGGTTTCTCGTGAGTACCAAATGCTCTATTTGGTTGCTAAGGTTCCTTGCGTGTCAACGATGAGCACATCATTCTTCTTGACTTTCTAATAACAAGCTACGGCCTGACAGGAATCTAAAGGATTTTCCGGAGTCCACTTAATGAATAAACGAGCCTAAAGGTCTACTAGGCCTTCAGAATCCATATTTTCAATTCGCTCTCGGTCGACCCCCAAAATATCCTACCAACATCCCCCCCAGCAACGTCAACCCCCCAACTGTGATAAAGGCATCCCGCCAGAACCGGATGGGGAAGAGTCGGATCAGGGTATCGGAATACTTAAAGATCCAGGTGTTACCTTCAAAGAAGATTTTATGAAAGGCTGTGAAAAACCAGTTGAAACTCAGCAGCATCAGCACGATAATCACACCGATCAAGGCCACCGTCAACCAACCACCACGTGACATCGCCAGGCGATAATCCCACCACCAATCCGAGCGATAAGCCCAAAACCCTGCCAACACCAATACGACCAGCGATCCGTAAAAAACTTGCAGGGTGGCTTTGACCACGATCTTGACATCCAACATATGGCGCAGTTCGCGTTCATTGTATAAGGCAGAACCATCTTCGAAGGTTAGATCACCTAGATACTCGATCCCGGCGTCATTGAGCAAATATGCGCGCGCCACCTCAGACCACTGCAAGCGTTCCTCGAACGTGAAGCCATAGGAGTCTTCAGGGAAATTGGGCGTGCGGTACTCGATCTGTACAAATAAGGGGGTCAGCAAGAAACGTACAGCACCTAATGCCAGAATGACTGGAACAAGGATTACAATCAGCCATTGAAGAATTTGTTTAATTCTCATTACCACTCCTGAGGTGAAACCATTGACTTTGGACTGGGGACCGAGGACCGCGGTCTCCCGTCCTCTCTTCGGTCTGTTATTGCAATTCCTCGATTCCACCGAAAAATACATAATTTAGAATCATATTGTTGGTGATCCATTCGATGGGGGCCAGATCATCGGTAAAAACGATGCACCCATCTGCGGGGTTCTCGTCAACACAAGGATTGGGCTGCATGAAAGCGATCGCCCTTTGTACTGCATCCAGAAACAGCGCATGAGGTTCCGCGCGCGAATAGTACGTCTGAAAGTTTTCGAAAAGGTCATCGACTGTCGTGGGTTGCACCGTAGCGTAGATGATCGAGTTGAAGGTGTCGGGCACGTCCATGACGTAGATCGAGGGATAGAGAGTGCCAATGGTCTCCACCAGGCCTTCGATCAGGCGCCGGTCTTGGGGGGCGCGTCCGACGTTGATCGCCAGCACCCCATCTTTAGCCATATGATCATGGACAATCTTGAAGAATTCCTGCGTGGTCAGGTGCCAGGGGATATAAGGTGGACGGTAAGCATCGATGCTGATGATGGAATATTTTTGGTTGCTGTGTTCCAACCCCCAGCGACCGTCTTGGGAGATTGGGTTCAGATTGGGCTGCGTCATGCCAAAGAATTCTTGACCTACGCGGATGATGGCCGGGTCGATCTCGAAGCCATCGATAGGGATCGGACCGAAAACCGCTGTGGCTTGGGTCGAGATCGTACCCGCAGCTAAGCCAATCACCGCAAGGCTCTGGACCTGTTCAGGAGCATAGGGTGCGGGGTTGAAAAATGGCGCTGCCAGCACCTGCATCCAGGGACCATGAAAAGCCAGTTGTTCAGGGTGATAGACAGAGTGAATGCCCTGCCCCTCATTGAGACGCAAATAGCGATATTCGCCAATCTCTTGCACTTGGATGTAGTTGTAGGCAGACTCCGTCTCATAAATTTGGCCATAGCTGGCTTTGATATCTCCGCGACCCCAAAAGATCGCTAACACCCCCAAGAATACCAGCATCCAACTCCACTTCAAAGCCGCCCTGGGACCTGAACTACGCCAGAGGCCCAATAAGGCCACCAGATTCAAGAATCCCGCGAAAGCCAGGAAAGTGAACGTCGTGCCTATCAGTGGGATCAAAACAATCACAGGGAGAAAGGTCCCCACAAAGGACCCTAAGGTCGAAATAGCGTAGATCTTCCCCGAAATTTGCCCCGCCTTTTGAGGGTCATCCAAAGCCAAGCGTATGGCGAAGGGCGATATGGTCCCCAACAAAGTAATCGGAATTACGAAGAGCACCAGCACAGCTACGAAGGCACCCACCAGCACACCCATCTGCAGTTCATCGAAGGCATCCGCCGCCAAGCGCAAGACCGGACGGGAGGCAAAGGGCACTAACCCAGATGTGAAGGCTCCCCATGCGAGGATCGTATAAAAAGGTTCTTTTCGCGGCCAACGGTCAGCCCAGTGACCTCCCAAAAAATAACCCAACGTTAGATAGATCAGGATCAAACCGATGATGCTGGCCCAAACCAAATTGCTTGTACCAAAGACACTCCCCAACAATCGCGAAGCAGTAAGCTCAACGGCCAGGGTGGTCATCCCCGAGGCAAAAACAGTGAAATAGAGAAATTTTCGATTCATCGCAGTGCAAGATTATATCGTACCCTGGAGTGATTGCATCCCCGGCATTGCTCACGTATAATGGGATCATCATGATCCCATCCAAGATCTTGATCGCTCATGGATGGAATAATTATTGGTATGATTATCTGAGATGAGACATCTCATCAGAATTTCATGGGACACGCCCTAAAGGACAAAGTCCTTGAGTTTCACCCCTAATTGGAGGAAGCATGAAAATCATACGGCATGATAAAACCACAAAAATGAGTGCTATCCACACTAGGTTAGCCATTGTTGGGCTCACTTTAATAGGACTGATCTTGGCATGCAATAACCCCCAGAGTGCCCAGCAAGCAGCAGGTGAGGTTGATGATGTTGGCACTGCAGTGAAACTAACTTTGATTGCTGGGACAGTTAGTGCAGAGCAAACTCGGGTTGCGGCCCTGCAGAACCCTCCAGACCAACAGCAGCCCCCCGCGCAGCAGGAACCGCCAACGGCGACATTTACCCCGCAGATCAGCGATACCCCTTCAATGACCTTGCCACCTACGGAAACCCCAACGCCGCAAGTTCCCAGGGTCAGCGTCTCGGAGAATACCAATTGTCGCGTGGGCCCCGGCAAACCCTATGAGTTGATCGGAGCGCTGATGGTCGGCGAAGAGACAGAGATTATCGCCAAAGATCCCTCTGGACTTTATTGGTATGTGCGCAACCCCGACCGAGATGGGTACTGCTGGTTGTGGGATTACTACGCTTCCACTGCTGGTAATACCGAAGCGCTGCCCGTATTTACACCGCCGCCCACCCCGACCTTTACCCCTTCGCCCACACCGGAGCCTAACTTCACAGTCAAGTACAACGAGATCGAAAATTGCGGAACTTGGCAAATTGAATTCCAGATTACAAATACAGGCGGCGCGATGTTCAAATCTGTGGCCACCACAGTCAAAGATAATGACACCGCCGAAACGGTCAATTCCAGCGCCGATAAATTCGACGAGTTGGCCGGCTGTGCCGTCGTGCAAACGTATAACGACCTCGATCCTGGAGATACTGGCCATGCTGCCAGCGCGACCTTGAACAATGACCCGACTGGGCACAATCTGGATGCAACGGTGAAACTTTGCACCGAGCCCGGCCTGGTGGGCATGTGCATCTCCAAGAGCTTCAGCTTCGTACCATAAAAACCAACTATGCAGAATTTCCCAGCAAAAATTTCGAGTCACTCAAACTTTGGGTTTTAAAGGAGATAGTATGCGATTCGCAAATTCTCGATCACACGGGGATGCAAAACTCGAATCCACGAGAATATTTCGGCTTTTATCGCTTGGTGCAATTCTGATTCTGGTCATTTTAGCCTGCGGCCCACCTACAGTTTCTACACCTGATCCGAATGCGCTGTCTACTGCCATTCAACAAACGATGATCGCCCATACGTTGGCAGCATTGGAAGCGAACCAGCAATCTGATCAGCAAGACCAGGGGCAGCAGCAACAACCGCCGACTGTGACGAACACGATTGCGGTCATCACAGAAACGCCATCTTTGACCCCCCAACCCACGAATACCTTTACCCCCTCGGTCCCAATGGTCAGCGTGTCCGTAGACACCAATTGCCGTTTTGGACCTGGCAAAGATTATGAACTCTTGGGAGCGCTGTTGGTGGGTGAACAGGCTGAAATCGTAGCTCGCGATCCAGGTGGGTATTACTGGTACATCAAGAATCCCGATGGGGGAGGCTTCTGCTGGTTATGGGGCAATTACGCCACCACTTCAGGAAATGTGGGCTCGCTACCTGTCTTCACACCCCCAGCAACACCAACACCGACAGCTACCGATACACCAACTCCGGGATTTACGGTCGTTTACGACCATATGGATGTCTGCGGCGTGTGGATCCCAATCTTCAAGATCACCAATTCCGGCAGCCTGATCTGGCAATCGGTATCGGTAACAGTCACGGATACTGTCACAACAGAAGCCGTCAACTGGACGGATGATCAGTTCAAGGAATTCAATGCCTGTATCCTCAACTTGGGTACGCTCCAAGATGATTTGGCAGCCAATGAAGTTGGCTTCTCCCCTGGCAACGGGCTCAGTGCCGACCCCACCGGACACCAGATCGATGCGTCGGTCAAGCTGTGTTCGCAAGACGGCTTGGGCGGCACCTGCCTTACCCGTAATTTGAGTTTCACTCCTTAGCTCAAAGGTATCAGACCAAACATGACACCCCCCGAATTTAATATCCTGGTGTGTCATGTCTGATTTCCTCATCCCCCCAGCTTCGCGTCCCCCCTTCCCCTCTTATAATAAAAATGGGGAAGGGGGGATTCATTTCGAAAAAATAGGGTTTCAGCAGCGCAAAACGCTGCTGAAACCCTATTTTTTCGACTAACAGCGAGAGAGTGGTATCCTTGCACTCTCTCGCTAGCCCAGCATTCCTGTGCCGGGAGTGATTTTCTACCAAAAATCTATCTATTTCTAATATTTGGGGTGCCTCATGTTGATTCCTTCGTTACAAGTGGGGTAATTCTCCAAACAACAAGTAAATTGGACTATTTTGGTAAAAATAAGGTACAATACCTTTGTTGATTTCATCTGCAAAGAATTTGTGATATTGACGCGGGGACACAGACTCCTTTTCCGGTGATTTTAATCAAAAACTCAGCTCAGGCGTGACTGGTTTCAATGGAAGCGCCGCTCGGAATAATGTCAACACTACCCAGTGAAATAATGAAGGAGAAGTTATGGAGTCTTTGATATCCTCAATGAAGGAACGACAATTTTTAGTCATAGCGGTGATTGCATTGGTTGTCATGTGTTGTTGTGGTGGGTTTATTGGCTGGGGAATTTACAATCCCCCTCTGGAACTCCTAAATCTTATCGGCGTGATCAATCCACCAACCCTCGAACCTTCCCCAACCGTCTCAGGAATTGGTCAGGAACTTCCCGCCCCCCCGCAAGCAACAGAAACCAAACTGGCCCTCGAAACGAGTATCGCAGAAACCGTTATTGCCGTTCAGACTGAAACACAGGCCGCGAAAACCTCAGGCATCAGTGACTGTGATTCAAAATTAGATGGTCTCTGCCCTGCGGAGCACACAGCAACCCAACAGGCCCTCGAAACTCAGGCTGCAAAACCCCCAGAAGATGGGCAGCCAGTGGAAGATGTCGCCTGCACCATCGAGGTGAAACAAAACCTGTTCTGCCGCCCTTCACCCGGCTATGCTCAAGTCGACAGCTTTACAGCCGGCACCAAGATTGAAGGTGAGGATGTCGTTGGTATAAGTCCGGATAATTTATTTGCTTTTGTAAAAGGCCCCAACCAGAGAGTCTGCACCATTCCTATTGGTGGTACCTATGCAGAATTATCCA
>CAYWIC010000181.1:0-9586 GCA_964458115.1 uncultured Anaerolineales bacterium
ATTCTCCTCATACACTCAAACCGCCCCAACGGGAACTGGAGCCTCCCAACGGGGCGGTTGGGTTTTAAGGGGTAAGAGATAAAAAATCTAAATCGTCTGTCAGCACATAGCAAACAAGGAGCACCACATGTCCAATTTAGCAATAGCGCGGGCTGAGAAAGACGATTTTTTCGCCCACCACCCTCAGAGTCCTCTTGACTACGATCAGAAAGATAATTTCGATGGTTTAAACTATTTCTCTGAGAATCCCGCATTACGCTTCGAACTCGAAATAGACGAGTTCGATCAAAAGGAAGAGATTGAAATCCAGACTTCGACTGGGGATTTGCAACATTACATCCGCTTTGGAAAGGTCCAATTCGATGTTGAGAACGAACCAGCCGAACTGACGGTATACGAAAGCAGTCATGGGTTTTTCATTCCCTTCGTTGATTCCCAAGGGGGGCGTGAAACTTATGGTGCAGGTCGTTATCTCGATCCTGAGATTATGCCCAACGGCAAGTTGTTGGTAGATTTCAATTTAGCGTATAACCCGTATTGTGCCTATAACGACCATTGGTCTTGTCCGCTGACACCGTGGGAGAACCGTCTCAACGTACCCATAAAAGCTGGCGAGATGAATTTCGAACAAGAGTCCTGAGGTGATTTTTCATGAAAAAGATTCCGCAAGTCCTGGTGGTTGGACTGGTGTTGAGCGTACTACTATCTGCCTGTATGGTTGCCACTCAGACGATTAGTATGCCTAATCCCCAAGGTTCGTCCAACCAAGAGACGCCTTCACCCGAAGAGCAGCGCGATCTTGAAATCGTCACTCTGCTGCCCTTTGACGGTATTCCTGCTATCGATGACCCAGTATTCCTCGATGCTCGTCAGGCCGATGAAGAATACGCACCCGATGAGTTGGTCATCGGTGTAGAATTCAACGGGGATGCACGGGCATATTCGATTCCCCTTTTATCTTCTCACGAGATTGTCAACGACACGGTAGGCGGCGAGCAGATCGCCGTCACATGGTGACCGCTTTGCTTCACGGGAATCGTGTATTCCCGCATAATTGACGGAGAAGAATATACTTTCGGCGTTAGTGGCAAATTGATTATGAACGTATTGGTGATGTATGACCGCCAGACAAAGACACTGTGGAGCCAGTTACTCGGCGAGGCCGTCCAAGGGGAGTTGAAAGGCACCAAACTCGAATTCGTACCCGCCTGGCAAACCACATGGGCAGATTGGAAAGAGAAACATCCCAATACCCTGGCCTTGCGAAAAGGCTACTACGGTGCCAGAGACCCGTACGATAATTATTACGCCTCGTCCAGTACTGGGGTGATCGGTCAGACGGTCCTTGATGAGCGGCTGCATGTCAAGGAATTCGTCGTTGGTGTCGAACAAAACGGTGAAGCTGCTGCATACCCTTTCAGCGTGTTGAGCAGCTTGCCCATCGTTAACGACGATGTCGGAGGAATGCCCATCCTGGTCGTCTTCAATGATAAGACTGGAACCGGTATAGTTTTCAACCGTGAGGTCGATGGGCAAACGTTGACGTTCCAGATGTTAGACGGACTCACCCTCGTCGACGAGCAGACTAACTCATCTTGGAATGGTTTGACGGGAGAGGCGCTCGATGGGCCCTTGAGGGGGTCGACACTGACCAGGATAAAGAGCACCTCATCCTTTTGGTTTGGCTGGAAGGACTGGTATCCCAGCACGCGCGTGTTTGGCATCGATAAAGGGGACCCTGCCCCCTAAGTCCAGAACGAATTTAAAAGAAAAAACAGGTGCGAGCTCTAGAGCTCGCACCTGTTTTTTCTCGAATTATTCTCCCATTGCAGGAAGGTAAAGCTGTTCAGCATACTCCTTGATCATCCGCCGCATACTGAACTGTGGCCCCAAGGTGCGAATCGAGGCTTTCATTCTAGCAATCCACTCTCGGGGCAAATTGCCCTCCGAGCGGTCATAATACAAGGGGATGATCTCATTCTCCAGGATGTCATACAGACTTTCGATATCCTTCTGGTCCTGCACATCGGGATCATCGTAGTCATGCTCATCACCAATCGCCCAGCCGTTCATCCCGTTATACCCTTCGCGCCACCACCCATCTAAGACCGAGAAATTGAGTACGCCATTGAGGGCCGCTTTCTCCCCAGAGGTTCCCGAAGCTTCGTTGGGGCGGCGGGGGGTGTTCAACCAGACATCAACACCTTGAACCAGGTAACGAGCCAGGTTCATATCATAATCTTCTAAGAAGACCAGGCGACCGCCATTCTCGGCCTGTTTGACAGAACGATAAACTTCCTGGATCAACATCTTACCAGGGTTGTCGTTGGGGTGAGCCTTTCCGGCAAATATAATCTGGACCGGGCGATTCGGCCGGTTGATCAGTTCCAACAAACGGTCTAGATCGCGTAGGATCAGGCCGGCGCGCTTATAGGTGGCAAATCGGCGGGCGAAGCCAATCGTCAGGGCATAAGGATCCAGCAAAACGCCCGAAGCGATCACCTGAACAGGATGCACGCCATCCCGAAGCCACTGCTCTCGAGCTCGATCGCGCATGTAGAATACCAATTTGCGCTTGAGATGCCGGCGCACTACCCATAAGTCTTCATCGGGGATATTTTCCACATCCTCCCATAGATCAGGGTCATCTAAGTGCTCCATCCAATCACGGCCAAGATATCGACGGAAGAGGTGGTCGAGACGACGAGCCAACCAGGTGCCGGTGTGAATACCGTTGGTGACATAGGATATGGGCACATCTTCTTCACGCAGGTCAGGCCAAAGGAAATTCCACATTTTGCGGGCGACTTGACCGTGTAATTCCGATACTCCGTTTCGACGCTTCGCGAAGCGAAAAGCCAGCAACGGCATGCTGAAGGTCTCACCCCACGACATTTCGCGCCGCGCCAAATTGATGAATTGATCTCGCTTCAACCCAAGTTCAGGCCAAAGGTGGGAGAAGTACTTATCGATCAACCACAGAGGAAATTCATCGCTACCTGCAGGAACCGGGGTGTGGGTGGTGAAGATCGTTGATTGGTGCACTTTTTCTTGGGCAGTCTCAAACGAATGCCCGGCTGCTACCATCTCCCGGCACCGCTCCAAACCCATGAACGCAGAATGGCCTTCGTTCATGTGCCACACAGTTGGGTTATACCCCAGATTACGCAGCGCACGGACACCGCCAATGCCGAGGATGATCTCTTGAGAAATGCGCGCTTCAAGATCGCTATTATAGAGGCGTGAGGTCAACTCTCGATCTTCAGCGCTATTGCCTTCAACATCTGTATCCAAGAGATACAGTGGCACTCGCCCAACATGGATCTCCCACAATCGCGCCAAAACATCACGTCCAGGCAATTCAACCGAGACTGTCAGCGGGGCATCTTCCTCATCCAAAATAGGCATGATGGGCATATCTTCAAAGTGAAGTCGCTTGAAACGCGCTTCCTGCCAGCCGTCTTCGGTAATATGTTGAGAGAAATATCCACGGGTATAAAGGAAGCCAACCGCAACCAGCGGCAAACCTAGATCGCTAGCCTCTTTTAGATGATCCCCTGAGAGCACGCCCAGGCCGCCAGCATAAATCGGTAGGGTTTCATGAAGCCCAAATTCAGTCGAAAAGTATGCAATGGGATTATTGATGTGGTTCGGATGTTCCCGTAGAAACCAGGTCTCTTCTGCGCGCATATACTGGTCGTACATCCTAAAAATTCGGTCATAAAAATCGAGATAATTGCGATCTTGAGCAACAGCATTCAGGTTTGCACGCTCAACCTGGCGCAGAAACTGCACCGGGTTGTGATACGTACGCTCCCACAAATCATGATCGATGCGGCGGAATAGACGTTGCGCATCAGGCTTCCAGGTCCACCACAAGTTGTAGGCCAACTCCCCTAAACGTCGAATACGGCGCGGCAAACTAAAATGATTAGCAGGTTCAGCTCGAAATGATTTCATTTACAGTCCTTATGAAAATATGTTTCACAGAAGTTGCTCTCAAGCACAGAAATCCCGAAACAAAGATATGCGCAGATGATCTAGTATTGAAGCGCGCAGACCCTTATTTCGGGGATAATCCATACCATGGTTGCATAAACTCTGGAGACTTAATCTTACCATCCATGCCTTGTGATGACAAATGAGAGTTAATGGGGTCTCTGGGAACTGCGAGGGAATTGATTGACGTTTACGCCAGGCAATAAACAGTGTGCTTGTGTGATATTCACTCGAACGATAAAATTAGATCAACAAATATAGTATCGATGGGTGGTAGCCCACCTAGTTGGGCGAAATCCTGATCAAAACGAAAGAATGCAAACATTCCCTGACAATCCTCTCACATGACAATCACTGTACAACTCTTCGTCACCTGCCTGATTGATACTTTGGAGCCACAAATTGGGGAAGCCGTGGTTCAGGTATTAGAACGCGCGGGTGTATTTGTCGCTTTCCCCAAAGATCAGACCTGCTGCGGGCAACCCGCCTTCAATGCAGGATTGCGGGACGATGCCCGAAAGATGGCCAAACATACCATCCAAGTGTTTGAAGAAGCCCCCGGGCCGATCGTAATCCCATCTGGGTCATGCGCGGCCATGCTGCGCCATGGCTACCCAGAGCTATTTGAACATGATCCCGAATGGCTGACCCGTGCAAATGCCCTCGCGCAAAGAACCTTTGAGTTCACTGAGTTTCTGGTTGATGAACTGGGCATCACGGATGTGGGAGCACAATTCCCAGGAAAGATCACCTACCACCCCTCCTGTCACTTGCTAAGGGGCATCGGTGTCGATAGGCAACCACGTGCCTTATTAGCACATGTCAGAGGCGCCCAATTCCACGAATTACCACATGCTGAGGATTGTTGTGGTTTTGGCGGAGTATTCTCCGTTGAGCATCCAGAAATCTCTGCGGAAATGCTCCAACGCAAAATCAACAATACCCAAGATAGCGGCGCCGACACGATAGTGGTTTGCGATACGGGATGTCTGCTGCATATCAACGGAGGCCTGCACAAGCAAGGCAAAACCCCTGTCGTAAAACACATTGCAGAAATACTCGTTCAAAACACATAATAATCGAATCGGTCGCCCACTTTCTCTGATTGACACCAGCCAACCTAAAGATGACACAACGTTCATTTCACCAATCAATTCGCAAGTCTATTTCAAACCCTGTTCTACAGGCAGCCCTTGACGCCAATGCAGAGAAGCGCATCCAGGCGCGCCAGACCGCTTATGATTCCCTGCCGGAACCCTTAGAGGTCATGCGCCAACGCGCTCATGAAGTACGGTCTGAAACCATTCGCAATCTTGATAAATATCTAGAGAAATTCATCTCCAACGTTGAAGAGAACGGCATCATCGTCCACCGGGCGGCGGATGCGGAAGAGGCGCGTCAAATCGTTCTCGATATCGCAAAAAACACATCACTGAGCCACACGCTATGCGGCCCTATGGGCGAACACAGAGAAAAAACAATCAGTGTTCATCCGCGTGAATCAGCGTCCAAAACCCTGATTGCAAAATCGAAGACCATGGTCAGCGAGGAGATCGAGCTGAACAAAGTTCTCGAGGCCGTGGGAATCGAGGCTGTGGAAACAGACCTGGGTGAATATATCGTGCAGTTACGCGGCGAGCCGCCCTCCCATATCATCACCCCGGCGGTTCACCTTCGCCGACAGGAGGTCGGAGAGACCTTCCAAGAGAAGTTGGGGCTCCCCTATACCGATGACATCCCCACGATGACGGATGCCGCCCGCGCTGCGCTACGCCAAACCTTCCTGAATGCTGACATCGGGCTTTCGGGTGTCAATTTCGGTGTGGCTGAAACCGGTTCACTGTGCATCGTCACCAATGAGGGCAACGGACGCATGGTCACCACAGTTCCGCCTGTCCACATTGCGCTGATGGGCATGGAGCGGCTGGTGCCCTCGATGGATGATCTGGCCTTGATGCTGGCACTACTGCCCCGCTCTGCTACCGGCCAAACCATCACGGTATATACCCAATTGATCCACGGGCCACGTGCCGAGGGTGAAATTGACGGCCCTGGCGAACGTCATCTGATCATCCTCGATAATGGCCGCTCCACATTGCATAATACGCCATTGAACGATGCCTTGATGTGCATTCGCTGTGGGGCCTGCTTGAACGCCTGCCCGATATTCCGAGAAATTGGCGGACACGCCTATGTTGGAGATCGCGGCCAAAGCACGACGTATCCTGGTCCCATTGGCTCAGTGGTCTCTCCTGGGCTCTTGGGTCAGGCCGAATTTGGCCATCTGGCGCAGGCCTCGACGCTGTGCGGGGCATGCAAGGATGCCTGCCCGATCGATATTGACCTACCTGAGATGCTGTTGAGGATCCGAGCTGGGGAGATTAGTGGCCGTCAGCCAATAGATGACAGCGACGCAGGAGTCGGTTTGCCCATAGGTGTCCGTTGGGGATTACGACTTTTCAGGTGGGCAGCCTCGAAACCTTGGCGCTTCAGACTCGCTCAAAAGCTGGCTGCCGTTTTCAGCCGGGTCCTGTCCCCAGGCGCGGACTACATGAAATTGCCCGCCTTCACTGGATGGGGTTTCTCGAAGGATTTCTCTCGTCCAGCGATGCGGCCATTTCGCGAAAGATTTAATCATCAACGCAGAGACGTACAGCTAGCTAAGAATTTTGTTGGAAGAAATGGGGAAGATGCTCCAATTTCACAGAGTCAATCTCCGACATCCAATCGCCAACATCCTATCTCGAAATTTGAAAATGAGCTGACTACCCTAGGTGGCAACTTCACCCAATGCACGCCTGACTCCCTCGTAGATGGGATCGTTGCTCTACTCAACGAACGCGATATTGGTGAGATCAATGCCTGGGAGCAGGAGTATTTGCCCGAGGGTTTATTGGATGCACTACGGGAACAGGGCATCAACATCGAGCACACGCCCCACCCCAAACTTCGGGCCGGATTGACCGGCGCTTTGGGCGCAGTAGCAAACACCGGGACGCTGGTTCAGCCTTCCGGGGTAGGAAGACCTCTTTCCACATCCTTATTACCTGATATCCATATCGCTGTTTTGCGTGAAAATACCATATACGAAAACCTCCCCCAGGTACTAAACCTGCGGGAGGTGCGAGAGGCGTCTTCAGTTTCACTGATTAGTGGACCATCGCGTACCGCCGATATCGAGATGACGCTGACCATCGGAGTCCATGGGCCGGGCGAGGTGCATGTCTTTTGTATTTGACCCGATCGAACAAGCTTAGTAAAGTGAGCGTCTGATTATTAGGGTGTAATGCGAACAAGGGGTGCGCGCCGGCGGGTAAAGAAGATCAGGCCAAATAATAAGCTTACTAACCCGATGATGATGATTTCTACCGGTACTTGTGGCTGAAACTGGCGCAGTGTAAACCGAATGTTCTGTCTTATCCAAAATAAATGGTTTGCCAATTTAACAGACCAATGGGGAGATATCGCAGATGTTTGCCATAAAAACAGAACCAGCCCGGCCATCATCGCAACAAAGCCACTCAAGGCATAATCGAGCCAAGAAAGTTTGAACTTGGGGATTGATCTTTGAACTCCGACCTGCTTCATCACCTTCTGGTAAATACTCGCTGGTGCAGGCTCGAGGGGATAAGATCGTAGAGCCTCGTCGATGATCTCAGAGGGAGCTGGTGTGTTTTCTATCATCCTTTAACGGTTCCTCCTGGAACATAGTTAGAGCTTCTCGAAGCTTTTTGCGTGCGCGAAATATTCCTGTTTTGACCGTGCCTAGAGGCATATCTACAATTTGTGAGATTTCGGCGTACGACAAATCTCCTTGAAAGCGCAGCGTGATCAATAGGCGCTGGCTTTCTGGCAATGCGTCGATCTGCCCATACAGGTATTCACGCAATTCGCTAGCATTGAGGGCAGCCGCGGGGCTGTGCGTTGACCGGGTCTCTTCAATGAAATCGACCTCTTCATCTCCCATTTGCGCAAGCTCCCTGCTCAAGCGAGGCATCCGGTTGTAACACAAATTCACCACAATGCGATAAAGCCAGGTTTGAAAACGAGCCTTGCGACGAAAGCGAGGCAAGCCGCTCCATGCCCGGAGAAACGCTTCTTGAGATAGATCTTCAGCATCCTGGGGATCACTGAGAGCGCGCAAAGCCAGGTTAAAAACAAAGCGCTGATGCTCGAGCACCAACTTAGAAAAGGCATCGCTGTCACCAGCTTGCGCCCGACGCACAAGCTCATCTTCACGCGCACGGTCCAAAGGTTTCTCCTAATAGTTTAGACCAGATTTATGTAAATAAGTTTCACCGGAGCGCCAAAATCGAGTGTATTTGCAGGAATATGGGCATGTATTGCTTTCCAATTGAAACTTTTTATCAAATCACCTGTCTAACTAAGTGAAAAGCACTCGGAGGAGGTAAGTATGAAACGTAAATGGTTAATCGCAGGTATCTTGATTGTAGCGGAAATCCTTCTTTGTGGTGGGATTATTCTCATCTCGTGGGTCGGCATTGATAATTTAAAAGAGGATGGTTTACGTGTTAGAGTATTTCACGCTGATCTGATCTCTGCTGAAGGCAATGAAGAGTGGCAGTTCTCTACAGATGGGCCTGCCGTCTTAGACATTGATTCATCGGCAGGCGATATCAGCATCATGGGTGGAGACACAGATCAAGTCATCATTTCTGCCCACAAAACTGCCTGGCACTCAAGCAAAGACAAGGCCCAGGCTGAATTAGACACTATGAATATCGTTATCAACCAGGTCGGGAACAAGATCACCGTTCGATATCAACAAAACCCGAAAGTCGTTGTTTTTGGTTCCATTCGCAGTGACCGGGTGAACTTCTCCATAACCATCCCTTCGGATACGTCTGTGACAACCTATACATCATCCGGAGATGTTTATCTTTCAGATTCCATCGGAGAAGCGGATCTGCACAGCGAGTTCGGCGACATTACTGTCAATAATGTAACTGGGGCGCTCACTGTGGATAGTAACAGCGGAGAGATCATTGCCCGAGGCATTTCTGCAGGCAAAAAGGACATCGATCTGCACACCGAGTTTGGAGAAATCGATCTCGAACTCTCCAGCGGGGATAATATTTTTGTCCGCACAAACAGCGGGAAAATCGAGCTCTTGAATGTGGATGCGTTTGGTGATGTCATGCTGCATAGCGAATTCGGCAAGATCGAGTTCGAGAACGGGAAAGCCAAACAATTGACGATCAAAGCCAACAGCGGGTCGATTCGTCTGAACGAATTAGATATTAACACCCTTGTTGACGTACACAGCGATTTCGGCGAAATCACGCTCATCGATGTGCTGGCTGAGTCTTATGATCTGGATACCAACAGCGGTGAACTCAGCGTGGAAGTTGCCACGGGAGCTATCGAAGCACATAGCGAGTTTGGAGATATCAAAATCTCAGAGGCAGAGGATTCCAACCTCGATTTAGATACCAACAGCGGCACAATCGAGTTCAAAGGCTCATTAGGTGAAGGTCCCCACACGCTCAACACCGAATTCGGCAATATTCGCCTGACATTCGAACTGGAAACCGAATTTGGAAAAATCCGCTCGGATTTCCCTGTC
>CAYWIC010000182.1:0-1799 GCA_964458115.1 uncultured Anaerolineales bacterium
CCCGACTGACGGTTCCAGAGACCGCTGTCCTACCGTTAGACGAGCCCCCACTGCGCAGCGCATTTTACCATTAGCAGGATATATCGTCAATTTGCCAGCATTGATCTTCGGACAAAATATTCTATCTTTGTCTCACTATGTGGTCAGTCGATGAGGGTCGCATGCACTAGAAGTTCAACTTCTACAAGGCTTCTTCCTCCACCATCCTTTGCAGCATCCCAATCGCGTTTTCGATGCGCTCGAGCACTTTCTCACGCCCGACGATGGTCATCGTCTCGAAAATAGGCGGGCTGACCTTTTGAGCCGTGATTGCGTTCCGCAGGAATCCGAAGATATGCCCGGCTTTCAAGCCTAGCTCGACAGCCAGGTCGCGCAAGGGCTGGTTGGCTGATTCCTCGCTGAAATCAGGCAGGTAAGTGATCAGATCAACGATGCGCTTGGCCATGGCAAGAGATTCTGCTGCGGTCATTTTCTTGCCGATCAGGGTCTCAGGGTCAGGGTGGATTTCATCCTTGAAGAAGAAACCAGCCTTTTGCGGTGCTTCAGCCAGGGTTCCCAAGCGAATTTGTAAAACTTCCGCGATTTGGCGAAGTTTGCCGGTATCATCGACCCGGTAGCCTTCTTTTTTGAAGAACGGTTTGATCAACTCGGCCAGGGTCGCGGCATCCATTTCCCGGATGTGCAGACCGTTGAAGTGATCCAGTTTGCTGAAGTTGATCGCCGCCGGAGAAGGGTTGAGTTTCTCCAGACTGAATTTTTCGATCAGATCTTCTAGCGTGAAGAACTCGGTCTTGTCGTCATAGCTCCAACCGATCAAGGCCATCCAATTGACCACCGCGACAGGTAAATACCCTAAATCCTTGAAATCGCCTAGAAAGATCGATTTGCCTTCACTCTGAAGGGCATCTGTATCGCGCTTGCTCATTTTGCCTTTGCCATCTGGTTTCAGGAAGATGGAAGGGTGCACCCAGGTGGGCTGATCCCACCCCAGCGCATCGTAAATATGTCCATGAAGCGGGAAAGTCGGCAGCCACTCCGAAGTGCGGATGACGTGGGTAATCTCCATCAGATGGTCGTCGACCACCACGGCCAGATGGTAAACTGGCAACCCATTGGATTTGACCAGGATGTAATCATCCAAGGTGCTGTTTTCGACGGTGATATCGCTGCGAATGGCATCGGTGACGGTGATGCTGCCCTCAAATGGCATTTTAAAGCGGATCACATGCGCCTTTCCCCCAGAGCGGCGCGCATCGGCTTCGGCGAGGGGTAATTCTCTATCGGGACAAAGATCGCGATGTTGGCGTTTGCCTTTATCTTGAGAATCCTGGGGGTCATCCCCTTTGGGTGCGTCGCAGAAACAATAGTAAGCATGGCCGCTCTCGACCAATTGGCGCGCATACTTGTCGTACGATGCTTTGCGCTCGGTTTGGCGGTAGGGGCCATATGCGCCACCGACATCTGGACCTTCATCCCAATCCAAGCCCATCCAGCGCAGGCTCTGCATAAGTTCTTCTTCAGCGCCGGATACATAGCGTTTTTGGTCTGTATCTTCGATGCGCAGGATAAACTGCCCACCCGTTTGGCGGGCCAGCAGATAATTATATAAGGCGGTGCGACCGCTCCCCAAATGAGTCCTGCCGGTTGGGGAGGGTGCGAAACGCACGCGTGCGGGTGTTGAAGATTTCGATGGCATAATACCTCTGCGATGTTGAGATAAAAAATGGGTGTGCGTTTGGGCGGCTGGGCTCGCCCCAACGCGCACCCATTTTGCCGGTTTTTTTAAGAAATCGAGCGCG
>CAYWIC010000182.1:1809-9381 GCA_964458115.1 uncultured Anaerolineales bacterium
CCCTCTGTTTTTTTTAATAAAAATTTGGGGTGGTGTGGGGGCCCGCGCCCCCCCCAAAACCCCACACCCATTTTCCCGGATTTTATCAGAAATCGAGCGCTTTGTGACGCAGGATCACGCTTTCGACCAAACCAATCCCTAATAGCATGGATAACAGCGAACTGCCGCCATAGCTGACGAAGGGTAGGGGCAGTCCGGTCACCGGCAGAAGCTGCAAATTCATGCCAATGTTGACAATGGCCTGGAAAGTCAAGATGGTCGCCACACCATACGCGATCAACGCCCCGAACGAATCGCTGGCCAATCGGGCCGCCCGCAGACAGCGCAGGATGATAAAGATCAGCAATGCCATCACAACAATGGTGCCCACGAAACCGAATTCCTCTGCCAGGGCAGAGAAGATGAAGTCAGAATGGCGCACTTTGAGGAAGCGCAACTGCACCTGCGTGCCGCTTTCATAGCCCTTCCCGAACCAACCACCGGAACCGATGCTCACCAGGGCTTGCTGTACGTTATAGATTGCTCCATGGCGGGCGTTGGGGTCGGGGAATAGGAAGTTGATGATGCGCTCCACCTGGTAGGCCTTGATCAGGCCACCCTCTCTGGTTGGGTCATATGTGAAAAGCATCAGGGGCAATGAAATGCCCAACGCGAGAACCCCCGCACCCCCCGCGAAGAGCACATGTTTCACTTCCAGTCCTGATGCCCATACCAGTGCAAACCATATTACGAAAATCACGATGGAGGTGCTAAGATCGGGCTGTAATAGAATCCACATTGCTAAACCGATCGTCAGGAGCAAGCTGCGCGCCACCCAGCGGATATCGTGGATTTTATCCATATGACGGGAGAGAAAATCGGCCAGGACAAGAATGATGACGATCTTAGCCAGTTCCGAGGGTTGGATCAGAATCGGTCCCAGGACGAACCAGCGCGCCGAGCCGAATAGGGCTCCGCCAAAAAATACCAGAACGATCAATACAATGATCGTGCCGATATATAGAGGGCGGCTGAGCGCTGCTAGGATCTTGTAGTCGATGGCGGCGATGATGGCAATGACGACGAAACCTGTCAGGGCAAAAATGATCTGCTTCTGGACTGTATTTTGATCGATTAACTCGATGTTGCCGGCAATTGCCGAGCGGATCATGATGATGCCAAATAAGGTTAGTAAGGCCACTGCCCCCAACAGCCAGAAATCGAAATGTCGCCAGGAGATATTTTGCATAAGGATTTAACGAAAAAACGATAACAATTGAGCGTACGCCCAATTGTTATCGTTTTTTCGGCTTTATCTACGTTTCTTGGGCCCCAAAACTGGAATATCGGCGATCAATCGCTGCTCGCGTCCGTCTTTGTTGAGTTCGATGCTGACCGAACCGGGCTCGATCTCAATGTGCCGTGAGATCACCTCGATGATCTCGTCTTTCATGGTTTCGAGCACTTTGCTGGAGAGGTTGGTGCGATCATGGATCAGAACGAGTTGCAACCGTTCTTTGGCCTGATAAGCGCTTTTGCGTTTGCGTCCTGTGAGGCGACCTATGAAATCACTCATTTGCTCTGCCTCCTCCGGAGAAAAGTTTCTTGAAGAAGCCTGCTTGAACTGTCAGGTCCATGAAGGGTACTTCCTCGCCCATCATGCGGCGAGAGATATTTTGCATCGCTTGCCCGGCATGGGATTTGCCGTCCAAAGCGATGGGATTGCCGCGGTTCGTGCTGATGATCACATTTTCGTCTTCAGGGATGATGCCGATCAAATTGATGGCTAACAGATCGACAATGTCTTCTGTTCCGATCATATCGCCTCGCTGAACCATTTCGGCATCGATGCGGTTGATGATCAGTTGGGCGGGTCCCTTTTCTTCCGCTTCGACAATGCCGATGATGCGATCTGCGTCCCGCACAGCCGAGACCTCTGGGTTAGTGACCACGTAAACGCCGTCGGCAGGAGCGATGGCATTGCGGAAGCCACGCTCGATACCAGCAGGGGAGTCGACAATGACCCAGTCCTGTTCGGGTCGCAACTCATCACAAAGGCGCACCATGTCGCTAGGGGAAACGGCAGTTTTATCACGGGTTTGTGCCGCCGGGATCAAGTAGAGCCCTTCGGTGCGTTTATCCCGGATCATCGCCTGACGTAATCGACAGCGGCCCTCGACTACATCGACCAGATCGTATACGATGCGATTCTCTAATCCCAGCACGACATCCAAATTACGCAAACCGATATCGGCATCGATACAAACCACTTTTTGTCCCATGGATGCCAACGCGGCACCCAGATTTGCGGTGATGGTGGTTTTCCCCACGCCGCCTTTCCCTGATGTGATCGTGATAACTTTAGCGGTCATTTTCGTGTCCTATTAATGAAATTCCCAGCCTTCTGCAACGACCTCGCCATCTTTGAGACGCGCTACCTCAGGGTGGGGAGTACCTCTTTGTGGTGGGGTGATACTGATCTCCTCGGAGATTCTCAATTGTGTTGGGGTGAGTTCCAGCGCGCACACGATGGCGCCTTCATCTCCGGATGCCCCAGCATGGACCGTGCCTCGCAAGCGTCCCCAGACGATGATATCTCCACCGGCAACGATCTCAGCTCCAGGGTTGACATCACCAATGATGACAACATGTCCGGGATATGTGATGCTGTTCCCTGAGCGCAGAGTCCGCTTAACCAGGATGGCTTCATCGCCGCCAATGCTTGTATCGAATGCCCTTCCTGAGCGTTCGGGAATGGGTTTTGCCAGATGCGTCTCCAGGCCTAGAGTTTGGGCAGTTTCGGTGGTTTGGGGCGATTTGCTTATGACGGCCCGGAGATTGACACCATTCTCGGAGATATTATCTCGTAAGCTGCCCAATTCGGCAGCTTTGAGGGTATGCTCGCCAACGTCGATGCTAAGGTTAGCGCCCTGGAAGAAGTCGCTCTGCTCTACGATCTGGTCCAGTAGAACCTCGCGAATTGTTCCCCAATCTCCATCGCCGACGGTGATCAGCAGCCCATCATGAATGCCTTTAATCTCGAATTGGCTGGCCATAAAGACTCCGAAAGTAGAACATCAATGCTAGAGGCGATTATAGCATGAAGCGAATATTGATTTATTGATTTCCTAAAGCCACATCTATGGATTTCAACTCGAAATACGCTTCGATCACCCTGCGGACGATGGGACCAGCCACACTGGCACCCTCCCCTCCATTATAGACGAAGGCGACCACGGCGATCTCGGGGTTTTCGTATGGGGCGTAGGCAACGGTCCAAGCATGAGTAGGCCAGTCGCCGGGCTTGCACAAGTTCTTTTCTGCAGCGAATTCGTCACAATATTCTGCCGTTCCCGTTTTCCCAGCTGCGGCGATATCGACATTCTGGAACCCTACGGCATCGATAGCCAACGTGCCCGTGGTAACGGCCAGGCGCATGCCCTCCTGGATCTTCTGCACTACCCAGGGCTCGACGGTAGTTTTCTCACCGGTGAGTTTGGCTTCACAGCCGCCGGCGGTCGTGGGTTCATTGTATACATCGATGACCGGATCTTGGGTGATATCCCATTTCATATCGGGCTCGAAGCTTTGCACGATATTGCCCTCAGAGTCGGTGATCTCATAGATCAGGGTAGGGCGCATCAACTTACCATCGTTGGCGATGGTCGCCGCAGACATGAGTACTTGCAAAGGCGTGGCAATCACGAAACCCTGACCGACGCTGGAGATATAGGTATCACCAATCGCCCAGTTCTCTCCATGGTTTAGGCGTTTCCAGGTTGGATCGGGAATGGTGCCATCGGAGGCATCGGGCAGTTCAACCCCAGGCAGTTCTCCATACCCAATGGCGTGGGCGTATGTGCCCAGGCGACAGATGCCTAATCCATCGGGCACTTCGTCTTTATACCCTCCACCGAGTTTGTAGAAATAGACATTGCTGGAGTTGGAGATGCCTCCCAGGAAATCTAACTGGCCGAATCCGGCGCGGTTCCAATCGACGAATTCGCGGTCGAAGCCTGGGTCATTAGGCGTATATTTCTCTGTGATGGTGATCAGCCCTGGGGTATCGATAATTTGCTCGGGGGTGACAATGCCCTCGTTCAACGCACCCACTGCGGTGGACAGCTTGAACACCGATCCAGCCGGAAGCTCAGCCCCCACTGCGTGGTTCAGTAGAGGATCACGCACGTCAGCCAGCAATTGCTCGTAATAATACGTTGGGATGACACGCGCCATGCGGTTGTTCTCGTAAGTTGGGAACGAAACCATGGAGAGGATCTCTCCAGTTTGGGGATTCATGGCGATGGCAACGCCGCTGGTAATTCGCAGCTCGGCAAAATATGCATTCCAGCCCCCAATTTCACCTAACAAGATGCCCTCCGTGGCGTCTTGCAGGCGGGTGTCGATAGTCAGGCTAATATTCTGTCCGGGAATGGGGTCGATTGGGGGGTGGATATCGCGTACGATCTGACCAGCCACATCGACCTCTACCACGCGCTTGCCTGGCTTTCCCCTTAGAATGGCTTCGAAGAAACGCTCGATGCCGGCGTAGCCAATCTTATCGCGGTTGGGGATAAAGCCCCTTTCACGGTAATAGGCCTCATCGAATTGTGAGATGGGGCCCAAGAAACCAATGATCGAGGCCGTCAGTGACCCGGTAGGGTAATCCCGGATGGGTTCGATTTCAACATCGACCCCAGGCCAATCTACGGCTTCTTCCTGGATGACCATGGCCAAGGAGCGGTCGATATTGCATTTGATCTTCACCGTGCGGAATGGGGCGCTGGTGATACCATAATCTGCAATTTGGGTGATGCCATGTTCGGAGACACAGGGCACGTACGGGGTTTCGAGATTCACCTCTCCAAAGTTGACGGGAACATCGATGATCTCAGCGAGCTGACGATAGATCTCCTGGATCTCTCCAGGGTCGTCAGGTAGGTTCGCAGGCAGGATCACCACATCGTACGAGGCGATATTGTTTGCCAGGATAATGCCATTGCGATCATAGATCACTCCACGTAATGTGGAGAGGCTGATCTCGCTGATCCGGTTTTCCTCTGCCAGGGAGATGAATTCTTCAAATCCAATGATTTGCAGGCTGAATAACCGGTAAATGTAAAAGGCGAATACAAGCCCTATGACGACTACAAAAACTAAAATGCGCCATCCAGCGACGCGGTTTGTAAGTACACCTGATTCGTTCATATTTGGATTTCTTCTGGATGCAACCAGTTGGCAAAATCTCGCACAATGGCGTAAATCGGCGCAGCCAGCAGGATGTTTAAAAATAAACTAGGTAGAGTGATCAATTGGAGGGTATCGAGCCAGGGAAGTGCCGTACCACCAACCGAGAGCACCAGTGCAGAGACGCTATGGCTGAATAAGGTTCCAATCAACGTTACGACGAACATGGCCAATATCGGGATTTGCCAGATCCTTTGTCGGATGACCAGTGCCAATGCTGTGATGGCTAGGTAGATCACTATTGGGACGGCGAAATTCATTGCCGATACGAAACCCACCATCAGCCCACCAAGAATACTCCATTGCCAGGCGGATTGTACACGTTCTTGGAGTGCCCAGGCGATGATTACCAATAACACGATATCGGCGTACCCGTGCAATAACGGCACACTGGTGACGATCGTGCTCTGCACGATTACGAGGAACGTTAATACTGGCAAGGCGGCTAACGTGGGCAACATATCGATTACGGCGCTGCAGGTGTTGGAACCAGCGGAGAGATATCTATTGGCTGGAAATTAGCGATCACCAGCACGATCTCCAAGTTCGTAAAATCAACCACTGGTTGCATAGATGCGCTCTGGAAAAGGTCGTAATCCTGGCTGCGGACACCGGTCAATTGTCCGATGAGGATATTGGGAGGATAATTCCCACCCAGACCGCTGGTCAGTACCAGATCGCCCGGCTCCACAGCAATATCCTGGGGTATCATATCCAGGCCAATGTCGCCTGTGATGGAGCCGGAGAGGACTGCCTCTGCGCGGGAGGGTTCCAGCCGTACATTGACAATCACAGATGGATCTGTGATCAACTGGACCAGCGCGGCGGAAGCCGTAACCTGTGATACACGTCCGATCAAACCTTGTTGTGTGACGACTGGCATCCCCCGCCGCAAGCCATCGTCAGAGCCGCGGTTGATATGGATATACTTCAAAAATGGACTTGGGTCTCTGCCAATCACGCTGGCGCCCACATATTGGTATTCCGGATAAGCGCGCGCGAAATCCAACAGCGCAGAAAGGATACGGTACTCCCCAAGTTGTTGCTGCAACTCGATGATCTGTGTACGCAAGTGAGCCAGTTCAGCTTCCAGGGCGGCGTTCTCTTGTGTTAGGACGGCCACGTCACGCGGGCTGGTCATGAAAACCTGAATAGCCTGCACGCGTCCCGAGACCCAGGTTTGCACTGTTACGAGCGGGGATAGCGCGACTCTAGAGAGTGGAGTGAGAAAACCACCCAACGCGAGCACAATTAGGCCAATAGCAACCAGAGACAAGGTGATGCCTTGCCACGGTATTGAGGATCTGGAATTCATAAGCGTACCGATATACCGACTACATTCTCGCAGACTGAAAATACAGAATAATTGCTGTGTCCGCTATTAGCCCCTGTCGGTGCGGCCTAACCCAATAAAGAGAGATTTCCACATATCCAGGTTTTCGAGGGCAATGCCCGCGCCACGGGCCACGCAGCTCATAGGATCTTCAGCCACCCAGGCACGGATATTGAGCTCATTGGTCAAGCGCTCATCCAAACCTTGGAGCAAACTGCCACCGCCTGCCATGCAGATCCCCATATCCATCAGGTCAGCTACAATCTCAGGGGGTGCTTCATCTAGGGCATCTTTGATGGTATCGATGATGATCTGGACGGAACTCGCCATGGCTTCGCGCAATTCTACGGAAGAGACCTCGATGGCTTCGGGCAAACCGCTGAGTAAGTTGCGGCCGCGCAAGCGGATAGTTTTTTCCTGGGGAAGGTGGTATGCAGAGCCAATGGCAATCTTTGCGTGTTCTGCCATGCGCTGCCCAATCAGCAAGTTGTATTTGTTGCGCACGTACTGGATGATATCTTCATCGAGTTCATCGCCTGCCACGCGCAAAGACCGCGAAACGACCACGCCTTTCATGGAGAGGATGGCCACATCCGATGTGCCACCGCCGATATCCACTACCATGCTGCCCTGAATATCGCTGATTGGCAAGCCAGCTCCCAGCCCGGCGGCGACAGGCTCTTCGATCAAATAGACCTCGCGCGCCCCCGCGGACATGGCTGCATCATAAACCGCGCGTTTTTCGACCTTCGTCACACCAGCAGGAATGCCGATCACCACCCGCGGGCGGGGGACCGGTACGATGCTCTGTTGGTGAACTTTTCCAATAAAATATTCCAGCATAGCCTGGGTGATCTCGAATTCCGAAATCACACCATCACGTACAGGCCTAATGGTTAGAACATTGGCCGGAGTCCTTCCGACCATGGCTTTTGCCTCAGCGCCAATCGCTAGAGGCACACGAGTGCGTTTTTCAATTGCAACCCAGGAGGGTTCGCTGATGACAATGCCTT
>CAYWIC010000183.1:0-9266 GCA_964458115.1 uncultured Anaerolineales bacterium
AAATGCGAGCCGAAATCCAAAATGTCGTGCGATGAAACCACCGAGTAATGGCCCCATAACCATCCCAAGTCCCATCAGAGCACTTGCCAGACTCATGGTCTTGGTATGCTCTCCTAATGGTGTGGAAGAAGTAAGATACGACATTGCGGCAATCCAGAGGAAAAGATCGGCTATCCCAACCAGGAGTTGAGCAGCTACCAGCCATGGGATTGGAGGGGCTAGCATACTCAACAAACCCACCGAAACCCAGAAAACTGAAGAGATGATGATCACTTTTCGTTGTCCGAGATGATTCGAAAGGGCTCCGCTCGAAATAGACAGAAAAATTCCCGCCACACCAAATGCCCCAGATACTATCCCAAGTACAACTTCAGTAACTCCTAATTTCAACGCATAAAGAGGCTCTATCAGTTGCGTCATCCCGAGAAGCAAAAAATGCAAAAACAGAATCGCCAGGATGAGCTTCTGGCCCCGTTCTTTCTGCATCAGACATGCCCATAGTAATCGCGATGGACAGCGACTGAGTAGGCAAAATCTAATAAAGTCCCCCAACTGAAGATAGGGATATCGATCTCGCGCTGGATCGCGCGGGCAAAGGGCTGGAAACCGGTGCACTCCAAAACCATGGCTCCCATATTGGGGTGCTGGCGGAAGAAATCGACAGCAATGGGCACGAATTCACTTTGTGCTTTGTCATAAATTGCTGATGGGGGATCAGTTCGTTTCTCTTCCGTCCAGAGGTGCTCAAACTCGACCAGCGCCCCCGGATCCATGGAGCTCCCTAGCACGTAATTTGTTCCAGGCATTATGCCAACGGATTCTAAATGCCGCTCAGTGAGGCAAGGAAAATCACGCGATTCAGACATCAATACGCCCACAACACGATTCGGTCCGACTAGCTGCTGCGCCCAAGGAACTTGCAGCAAACTAGACATAAAGACCGGCACGTTCACATGATCGGCGATCTCTCTCTGAAAGTAGGCAAAATACCCACATTCCGCAACGATAGCCCGGCACCCCATACTTTCAAGTTTCTTGGCCGCGCGCTGGATGGGCTCAAGACAGGGGGACTTGTCTTCGGCGTAGCACAGCAGCTTGATATCAACCCCTTCTGCAATCTCGTACTGGATGGGGAATGGATAGGCACTGGCATTACGCACATCACCGGGGAAA
The DNA here is from genome assembly GCA_964458115.1 of uncultured Anaerolineales bacterium. Classification (GTDB taxonomy): domain Bacteria; phylum Chloroflexota; class Anaerolineae; order Anaerolineales; family UBA11858; genus NIOZ-UU35. The sequence continues at coordinate 1,174 of CAYWIC010000183.1, forward strand.
CCAGGATAGACGTCATCCAGGATGATGATGCCTAGACCCATGCCATAGCAGCGATGGCCCTTGCGGGCTTTGATATGATTGATGCCAAGATCTCTGTTCTGATACATAACCGCTTCTCTCATTAATAAATACCAAAATGTGGGGGCTTGGAGAAAGGGGATGTGAGGAACGCTCTGCACCCTCACATCCCCTTTCTCCAGGGTTTAATTGGATACATCTGCCCACCATTTCTCTTCCAGGGCATCCAACTGAGCGACCAATTCTGGGGATATAGGTTCAGGTTGGTGGGTTTCCAAGATCTCCTTTACTATCTGATTTGCTTTGTCTCCCAACAACCTGCCACCCGCTGCCTGCCATTGATCGTAATCCCCCCGGTTCAACAGGCCCGGACGGAAGGTTTCGCGGAAATGTTTATAGGTGTGATCCTCACCCAAATAGTTTCCATCAGAGCCAACCTGAGCGATCACGTCCATCGCCAAAGTCTCTGGAGAAACCTCGACACCCTCCAAAATCTTGCGGATCATGCCGATAAATTCATCGGATGCGAGGATAAGCTCTAAGGAAGCAGAATTTGCCGCTTCGGTAAAGCCTACGTCGTGGATCAGGTTGCCCCCACTCAAGGCTGCCATCAAACAAGAAATGGCTGACTCTGCAGCAGCCTGTTCGTCGAATTTGACGGCATCGGTACACCCGGCTGTGCTCAAGACGGGCAAATTTAGATATTGTGCCATTTCGGCCAAGGCCGCTGACCAGAGACTCATCTCCGGAGCGCCATATGAAATCAACATGGTAGACATGTCCAGGATCGTAGGAACCCCTCCCACGATCACGGGTGCGCCACGCCGTTTGAGTTGAGCCATCACCAACCCACCCAGGGATTCAGCCAACAGCGCTGCCAAATTGCCGGCTGCGGTGACCGGTGAATTGCTGCCACCGGCAGTCATGGGGGTATAAATCACAGGGATGCCGCGTTCGGCGCAATAGAGCAGCTTGGATACTCCATCATCGGTGTGCCGTAGCGGAGAGAGAGGCTCTGCGTAGTGCACATAATAGGGGCGTTGCGCAAGTTCATCCCAGCCCCCCACAACAGTGGCAGCTAATTCGCCTAAAGCCTGCAAACCTGCGAAGTCCAGCATACCGTGCATAATAGGCTTAGTGCTGTGCATCACAGTGTCCTTATGCCCTACCAGATAAGCGATTTGGCTGGGGACATCTGCAAACATGGCCGAGAAAGAGATCATATCGATATTGGGCAAAGCATCGCAAAGCACTGCACCTAAACGAGCATCGTCGCGAACACAGATCCGTCGTGTTTGATCGAAAAGGTCGAAGATATAGGTCGAATCCGTCTGGCTACAAAAATAGGAGTTGCGGTTTTCCAGAATGATCTTCTTGACCCCCAGGCGGTCATAGATGGCGATCCGCCGGGGAGCACTCGCCAGGGCATCCTCGACCAGATAAGGCGGGATGTGAACCCGGTGGTTTTTGCCTACTTTCGCCCCAGCTCCGGTTAACAGTTCGAGCCCTTCAGCATGATCAACGCTTACCCCGGTATCTTCCATGATCTCCAACGCGCTCAAGAACAGGGTTTCCCTTTGATCTTCGGTGAGCACTTTTAGGCGAGGGGTTATGATGGATGTAGATATTGATTTCATGAATAAATCTCCTACGGTTGTATGATTTCTACGTAAGGATATCGGTTGTCACTCCAAAAACAGATTGTGTGCGGAGTGCACTCCGCACACAATCTGTCTTCGCGAACAACTGACTGAAATCGCGAAGGCTGAATCAATTTGAGCAAGAGCGCCAGACGCGCGTTCAGTACCAGAGATTTTAGTCTGAATTTTTGCACGTACCGCATCGATTAACGCTTGAAAACGCAGATCAATACGACCCGTCATGTTGTTTATTCCTTAGACACCACCCGAGCACCCTGATTATCGGTGATTGTCGCCATGGAAATCCCTCCATAATGGCCTACATGCGCACGCAGAGCGTGCCGCATTGAAACCGTTGCCGAGGAGCCTTGAACCAGCGCATAGAGCGCAGCACCAGTAGCACTACGGCCACAGACCAGCGCGCCATTTTCGGACATCACTTCTAAAACCGACTGCTCTTCAGGAGGTTGCGGTACGGAAAATCCTGCTGCAGATAGCGCTGCGTTATTTAATTGAGATAATTCGGTCAAGGCTCGTGCAAATGTTGTCAGATCATCCTCGGTCACTGCGGACCAAAGACTTTCAACCATTTTTTCGCTCTTGTCGCTGAGATAGGAGGCCGAGTTCAGAAGGTCTTGCAAACGCTGCATTTCGAGGTTTTTCGGTGTATCACTCGAAATTCGGGGGAAATGGAGCACAAAGGCCCAATCCTCTTTTTGTTGATGTTGGATATCTGCTCGGCGAACGAGCCGAGGAATCTTTCCTGTGGGGGCCTCAGTTTCTACAAATAACAATCCACCCTGGTCAAAACCCCATAATTCGAGGGCATGTTGCGGGTTCAGGTCAATCGCTTTGGCTAAGGCTAAAGCATCTTCCTTACCATCCGTCAAACCTTTCAGTTGGGACATAGCTTGCGCAGCACTCAACCCTACGATCGTCTCAGAACCAAGCCCAAGATAAGCAGGAATGGCCAGTTCGATCTCGACTTCAGCCTGATGCTCCAGGTGATGGTAATCCAGGAATTTCGTGGCATACTCATATCCCACGTCTCCGCGCGCCCCTGTAATTTTGTATCCAGCATAGGGTTTTGCAGTAAGATGTACGGGCGGGTGTTGCAGGGTAATCCCTAACAGGCAGGATTTGCTCTCTTGTTGAGCCAGGCCAAACGTCAGGACTGAGGGGGCACCGATTTCGATCAACATAAACCAAGTTCTCCTATATGATACGCAGTGATGATAAATTGTTCTTGATTTATATCAAAAAGCTAAGGACCGCTCACCACTCGCATTGCGAGAGGTCCTTAGTAAGAGATTTAAACCTTTAGGATATTTTTACTCGGTATGGTCGTTCGTCTCGCGCACATCAATAAGTTGCTGGTCTTCAAGATTCTCGAGAACATCGATCAACTCGTCTTTCGTGCAACGACGGATCTTGACAACTACATCCCACAGATCAGGGGCTTTCGGAACTCGAACGCTGCCCATGGCCATCACTCCCCAACCTTTGGCATTTATTGCGCTAGTGAGTTTAGCGAATTCGCCAGTTTTGTCAGGCACCCTCATGGTCACACGCCAACCCTGCTCTTGAGCGCCCAACAGATTCTGCAACTCTATTAGCAAATCGGTCTCGGTAATGACACCCACAACGATTTCATCTTCAATGACCGGCAGGCTGCCAATTTTGTGCAGGCTCATCAGTGCAGCCGCATCTTCTAGGGTAGCCTCTGGAGAAATGGTAAAAAGATCATCCCGTTTGACCATCACCTTTTTGACGGTCAGGTCAGAAAGGAAACGTGTGATCTCCCATACGTTCAGACTGCCTAATCTTTCTGGGGCAATTTGGAGTTGCTCTCGGGTGACTAAACCCAATAAGCGCTTTCCATCCCCGACGACGGGAAGATGGCGGATATTGTTCTCACCCATCATCATTTGAGCTTCTGTGACACGCTTGTCCGGCTCGATCATAATAGGATGACGGGTCATATAATCTTTTACAAACATACGCTACTCCTCCTATGCCGGTGCGTGTATCACCGGGTCAAGTTGACTCAGTTGTTCGATAGGGATGTGGCAGAAGATACGATGTCCGTTACCAGCCTCCTGGTAGGAAGGCATTTCCGTCTCACAAATCTGTCCTTCATCGGGCAGCATCGACCGGCGTGGGCAGCGTGTTTGGAACGGGCAGCCGCTGGGTGGATTGAGCGGGCTGGGGACATTGCCTTCCAGACGAATATGTTCTTGTTTTATGCTGGGATCAGGTACTGGAACAGCGGCTAGAAGCGATTCCGTATAAGGATGATAAGGTGGAGCGTAAATCGCATCTGCCGCACCAATCTCCATGAAACGCCCGAGGTACATCACGGCGATGTAATCCGAGAAGAAACGCACGACGCTGAGATCGTGAGCGATGAATATCATAGTCGTACCCAACTGGGCTTGGATCTCTAGCAACAAATTCAATACGGCCGCCTGAACGGAGACATCCAGTGCGGAAACAGGTTCGTCGCAAAGCACCAAGTCTGGTCGACCCGCCAAAGCACGCGCGATGCCAACGCGCTGCTTCTCACCACCGCTCAATTGGCGAGGCAAGCGGTCGTAGTAGTATTCATCCAGCTTTACCGCTCTTAACAGGCGCACAACTTCTTCACGGATCTGATTCCTGGGGACAACTTTGAATCGCCGCAGCGGGCGTTCGATTTGCTGACCTACAGAATAGGATGGATTCATGGTCGAATCCGGATTCTGAAAGACCATTTGCAATTCACGGATCATTGCAAGATCTCGTTGGCGCACTTCACCCTTGACTTCAAATCCCATAAAATCAGCCTTACCAGATGTAACTTCCTCCAAACCGATGATGGCTTTGATGAGAGTGCTCTTACCACATCCAGACTCTCCGACAACACCTAGTGTTTTTCCTTGAGCTAAATCGAACGTTACTCCATCAACTGCCTTGACATATTCTTTCTTACCCAAGCCAATCAAGCTAAGGGCGGAGGAACTGGGATGATTGTAGTAAGTTTTTAGATCATCTACCTTTAGAAGAAGCTCACCTTCCTTCTTGGCTGCGACAACATCTTCTATATCGGGGATTATCAGATCTTCGGTAGGGCTCCACAGTGATGCATCAATCTCCTCAGCAAACAGGCAGCGGACCATATGCCCATCCTGAATTGGTCGAAATTCAATCTTCTTCTGTCTGCAAGCATCGCGAGCATAATCACAACGTGGTCCAAAAGTACAGCCAGGGGGTAAACTGTCAGGCGAAGGGACGCGACCGCGGATTGGATATAGAATGCTGCTGGCTTTATCTCTTCCGAGCTTAGGTAAGCATCGGATCAAACCTTGGGTGTAGGGATGGCGTGGATTGGCGTAAATCTCTTCTACAGAAGCTAATTCGACTAATTCTCCAGCATACATTACTCCCACGTGATTACTCACCCGGGCTATCACACCTAGATTGTGGCTGATGATCAGAATCGCTGTATCAAAATCTCGTCTCAGGTCTGCGACCAAATCCAATGCTGCCGCTTCGACGGTAACATCAAGCGCAGTGGTGGGTTCATCCATGATTAACAAGGCTGGATTGTTAAGCATCGCCATAGCAATGATGACACGCTGCTGTTGGCCTCCTGAAATTTGGTGGGGATAGCGCTCCATCACTTTCGCGGGGTCTGGCATGTAAACCCGACGTAACATCTCGACACAGCGGCCGCGGGCTTCATCATCAGAGATACCTCGATGAACGGTCAGCACTTCCGTCATCTGCTCACCTACGCGCAAGACTGGGTTCAATGATGTCATCGGGTCCTGATAGACCATCGAGATTTGATCCCCCCTCAGTTTGCGCAGTTCTTCCTCACTGCGACCCACCAGGGATTGTCCTTGAAAAATGATATCGCCTTTGACAATTTTGCCATTCTTGCCCATATAGTTGACCAAACCATAGGCCACTGTGCTCTTACCACATCCTGACTCGCCTACAATGCCTAACGTTTCGCCTCGACTGAGTTCAAAGGAAACATCCCGCACAGCATGGATATCCCCTTTACGAGTTTCGTAAGCAAGGCCCAAGTTTTCCACAGTTACAACGGCTTGCTCCATTTTTCCAGATCGTTGGGTCATAACATTACTCTCTTCCTGTGTATTCAATCCTGCGCAGCGATATCAATGAAGCTTCTCGATACGCAACACCAAATAACCACTTACCGATAACGCTGTGATTCTTCAGCCAAACCATCAGCGAGCAGATTTAGGCCGACCACCACCATGGCGATGGCAAGAGAGGCCCAAAGCGCATCCCAGGGATGCCCAGCCTGGATAAAGCTCTTTCCAGCACTTACCATACTACCCCAATCCGGCGAGGGTGGTGGTAGCCCCAGCCCAAGGAAACCCAGCGTACCGATCGAGAATACGGCGTATCCAATCCGCAGCATGGCATCGATGATGATGGGGCCGCGGGCATTCGGCAAAATTTCCACAAACATGATATACCAGGGGCTTTCGCCACGAGTTTCCGCAGCAGCGACGAAATCGCGCGTCTTTATATCCAAAGTCAAACTTCTAACAAGACGGGCGATGCCTGGTGCTCCAGCTAAAGTGATCGCTATCACCACATTCGTAGCTGAAGGTCCTAGGGCAGCAATTATCACCAAATATAACAAGATTTGTGGAAAGGCCATCGATGCATCGAGAATGCGCATGATGATCTCATCCACCAACCCTCCATAATATCCAGCGACAACGCCCAATATTCCTCCGACAACCAATGCGATGAGCACGGCAGCTGGGGCCAGGGTTAGGATCGTCCGTGATCCATGAGCTAAACGTGCCCACAGATCGCGCCCATTGCGGTCTGTGCCTAACCAGTGATTTGCAGAGGGTCCCATCAAGTTCTCACCCCGAAATTGTTCAAATGGTGAGTATCGCGCCAACCAGGGAGTGGGCTCAAAATCTTCGGCTTTTGTCCAGCACGCTGGGGAAACAACGCAATTATCTGCGAAAAGGGCGACGATCACCCAGAATCCCACCAAAATCAATCCCACAATGGCAACCCTGGAATTTAAAAGTATCCCCACTCCAGCTTTGAACTTTTCCCAACGAGTAGGTGTAACAGAAACCGCAGGTTCTCCACCTTGATCAATTGTTGTCATGTATTGTCTCCTTTCCTTCGGTAAATAAGATCCAACTCATGAATACCGAATACGCGGATTCAAATAGGTGTAAATGATGTCTGCCAGCAACTGCGTTCCGACAGCGACAACGACCAACAACATCGCCGCGGCTTCCGTGGCAAAGACATCTTTGAACAAGGCTGCTTCGAGCACATAGCGACCCAGACCTGGGAAACCAAACAGGGTTTCTACAATCACAATCCCACCGATCAGCCAATTGACATGCAGCATGATGATCGTAATTGGCGCCATCAGCGCATTCTTAATGGCATGTTTGAAGACCACCCTACGACGAGGTAAACCTTTCAATACAGCTGTGCGGATGTAGTTTGTGCGCATGACTTCAACCATGCTCGAGCGTGTGATTCGCAGCACATAACCAAGTTCGATCAGCGTGAGGGTAGCAATCGGCAAAACCATCATCTTCGGGTTTTCAAAAATAGCGCTATCACTGGTTACAACCACGGCTCCTGGCACAAGCTTGAGCCAGGTTGAAAATATCAGTATCAAAAACACTCCACTGGCAAATTCTGGGGTTGCTGTTGCCACCAAGCTACTAATCGAGGCAAAACGATCGATAAATTTGCCTTCGTTTAATCCTGCAATCAATCCTAATACCAACGCCAATGGCATAACGATCAAAAATGCGATGCCTGCAAGGTAAGCGGTATTCTTCAATCGCCGAACTAGTGTTTCCGCTACAGGGCGTCGGGTAAAGAAGGAAACCCCAGGATCACCACGCAACAACCCACGCTGCAGAGGGATATATTCTCTTGGGGCACCTGCTGCAGATGTCCAGGCAGCTTTGGTGAGCGTCCAGGCGACCTGGTCATCACCTTTGACCCACATGGCTGCATGGCCAGTGTTACTCACTCCCCAGAAGGTCAGCACTCCATCCTCATTTGGAGTCCAATAATCACCGCTAACAATTTTCTCTTCTGTAGAACCATCTTCTTGACGCTCAACTCGGATGATCGTCTCACTGTCAGGGGTGTAGTTTTGATATAGACTGCCATCTTCAGCCACAGCCCACCAACTATAGCGATCGTTTTCGTCATCGTAAATCCTTGTTACAGGATTGCCAATCAGTTGCGCTGCCTCCCAGTCACTACCCATTATCCAACGCTTGTAACGCAGAACTGGTGGCTTATCCAAACCATTCTGTGCGTTAAAAGAGGCCTCTTGCTCGGGTGTGATCGTGTTCCCCAGTGTATTGATGGCGATATTTCCCGGCGCCAATTCAGATATGGCAAACACTGCAA
>CAYWIC010000184.1:0-9141 GCA_964458115.1 uncultured Anaerolineales bacterium
ACTACCTCCAAAACTATTGAAACTGATACGCTGCAATGATGGCCTGGCCGAGAGAAATGCCACCATCGTTGGCGGGAACTTTTTCGTGAATGAGCACTTCGAAATCATCCCTCGCGAGGCGGACTAAAGATTTGCTTAGTAGGGTTATATTTTGCCACACACCGCCGCTAAGCACCACCGTATTGACCTTGAATTCTTTGCGCATAGCCACGCACATTTCATACACTAGCTTGGCCAGGCCGTTGTGAAAACGTGCCGAAATTGTTTCTGGTCCTACGCCTGCTCGCAGGTCCGCTATGATGGCATGAAACAAGGGCTCAGGGTCGATGAATTGAGAGTTTTCAATTCTCAGATCATAATTCCCAATCTCATCAGGATCAGCAAGGTCTTCGAATTCGATGGCCGCCTGTGCCTCGTAATTGACAGTTTGGCGGATCCCGGAGAGGGCAGCCACGGCATCAAAAAGGCGGCCCATGCTGGATGTGGAGGGCGCGTTGAGGCCAGAGGACAATTGGTGTTGGAGAGAAGATAACTGATCAATTAAGGGTTGCGAATTTTCAATCGGTGCCTGCGCGCTGCCTAAAGTCCACAACACTGGAGCCAAATCTTCATCCCATGCGATCCCAAGTGTGTTCAGCCAGGAGAGCGCCATACGCCAAGGCTCTTGGATTGCTTTATCGCCCCCTGGGAGTGGGGTATAAGCTAGGTGAGTGTAACGGTGGTAGCCTTTGTAATCGGCAAGCATGAACTCACCACCCCAAATGGCGCCGTCATCGCCGTAGCCTGTACCGTCGAACGATATGCCGATGACAGGTACATCTCCTATCAAGCCATGTTCGGACATGCAAGCCGCGATATGGGCGTGATGGTGTTGTACGCCAATCTGGGTTTTAGCTTGGCTCTCCGCACGTTCGATGGCATAACGCGTGGCCATATAGTCGGGATGTAAATCGTAGGCGAAGATCTCCGGCTCAATGCGGAATAAGCGTTCAAAATGCTCGATGCCCTCTTCGAAGGCACGCAGTGTTTCAAAGTTTTCCAGGTCGCCAATATGGTGACTGATGAAAGCATAGCGATCCTTGGTCAGGCAAAAGGTGTTCTTTAGTTCGGGGCCGGTTGCCAGGATGGGGGGAGAATCAATGGGTAAGACCACAGGATAAGGTGCATAACCACGTGATCGTCGGAGTAGGTAATTGGTAATTGGTGGTTGGTGGTCGGGATGTTCCACTCCGCCAACGGGAAACTGCCAACTGACAACTCTGGTGACCGAGTCATCGCATCGGACATGGATATCTCTGTTATGCATCAGAAATGCATCGGCGAGCTCGCTGAGTCGATCGCGGGTTTCCTGGTTGTCGGTGGCGATAGGCTCTTCGCTGAGGTTGCCGCTGGTCATGACTAGTGGCGGGATTTTGGACGCGGATGGACGCGGATTTGCACGGATATTTTTTTGTTTTTTGTTTTCTTTCCGTGTTTTTCCGTGTTCTTCCGTGTACGAAGCAAATAATAAATGGTGCAACGGTGTGTAAGGCAGCATCACGCCGATGGTGTTTTGGCCGGGGGCAACTGCCGAAGCAATCGTCGACTCTGGGCGCCGCCAGAGCAGGACGATGGGATGTTGGGACGATTCGAGCAGTTCTCGTTCAGCTTCATTGAGGTAACAGTGCTGCTGGATGGTCTCGAGATCTGGCATCATCAAAGCGAAAGGCTTGTCGACGCGTAGTTTTCTCCTGCGTAATTCCTGGACGGCTTTAGCATTGGTGGCGTCACAGGCCAGGTGAAAGCCGCCGAGACCCTTAATCGCGAGGATTTTGCCCTGAAGTAATAGTTTTTGAGTGTTAGTTATACTCTCTTCTTGGGACGCGGATGAACGCGGAGCGCTTTGCGTGCCTGGCCGAATGCCCGCCTTTGGCATGGCAACACGGATTTTTTTATTGTTTTTCCGTGTCAATCCGTGCGAGTCCGTGTCCAAAATCTCTAACCACACATGCGGTCCACACTCGGCGCAGGCTACCGGCTGGGCGTGGAAGCGGCGGTCGCGGGGATCGCCATATTCGGCAGCGCAATCCGGGCACATCTCGAAGGGTGCCATGGTGGTCTTGGGCCGGTCGTAAGGGATATCTTTGATGATAGTAAAACGCGGCCCACAATTGGTGCAATTGATGAAGGGATAGAGGTAACGGCGATCGGCAGGATCGAAGAGCTCGGTAAGGCAATCCGGGCAAATGCTCACGTCGGGGGATATGGGTTGAAAGGCACCCGGGATGGGTTCTGAGTGGATGATCTCGAATGACGAGAACCCGTTGGGGGCGCAGGAATCCACCTCGAGGGAGGCTATCAGTGCCAGCGGGGGGGCTGATTCTCTCAATAGTCGTGCAAAATCTGAAAGAGCTTCTTCATCCCCATCGACCTGAATATCCACCCCTGCAGACGTATTGCGCACCCATCCGGTCAGGCCGAGGTCTTCTGCCAGGTTGTACACAAAGGGGCGGAAGCCCACCCCCTGCACAATACCGGTAATGTGGATGCGAGCACCTTTCATGGTCAGGCGTTTGATTGAATCCAGCCGAGCCAATCATCGAGACCTTCGGCAGTGCTGCAGGAAATTGGGAAGGTCACCAGGCCGGGGTTGAGCAGCTCGACGCCACGCCGAAAATATTCCATATCGAAATCGATGTAGGGCATCAGGTCGATCTTGTTGATAACCAGCGCGTCGACGTCTCTATACATCCCGGGGTATTTGTAGGGTTTATCATCGCCCTCTGGGATAGAGGCGATGAGCACATTCTTGTGGGTGCCTAGCTTGAACTCTGCGGGACAGACCAAATTACCGACGTTCTCCACCAGCAGAAGATCCAACTTATGGAGTTCTAGCTGCTGCAGGGCGTCGCGCAGCATGACAGCATCGAGATGGCATTCGCCCCCGGTGTTGATTTGGATGGCGGTGGCACCAGCAGCGGCAGCGCGGTCGGCGTCGATGCTGGTAGCGATATCGCCGTCGATGGCGGACAGGCGGAACTTTCCAGCTAATCTCTGGACGGTGTGCTCGATGAGCGATGTCTTACCAGCCCCAGGAGAGGCCATCAAATTGACGCTGAACACACCAGCCTGATCGAGCTGGCGGCGGTTTTCCATCGCCAATTGGTCGTTGGCGCTAAGGATCTTTTCTACGACGGGGATTCGTTTGGTCATAGAGGAAGGATACCACAGGGGTTGCTGATCAGAAAGTGAGCAAACTCCTGAAAACGGAGTTATCAGGGTTCATTTATCATCTCAAAGAGATGACAGAAAACATGTCATATAAAAATTACATTATGCTATAATAATGGGGAGCGAAGCGCTTGAGTGTGGGATCTATGCTCCTGCGCATAGCCGTTGTGGGGATACCCGTCTATCCCTAATCTCCTTTTCTGATCAACTGGCCCAGATATTTTTATTGTCTGGGCCAGTTGGATTTCGTAGAACTTCTTGACAAAATATTGCGGATAGGAGATCGCTCATCTCTTACGGAGGGGATTGGTCGCAGCCCACAAGATCAGGGTGATAACGATGGCGGAAGTCAGACACCAGGCGCAGGTAGCGCCAATGACGAATGGTTCCAGGAAAGTGAGGTAAATGGAGAAGAGTGTCCCAAAGAGGGCAAAGCCCCAGACAGCTTGTGCTGCCAGTTTGCGCCAAGTCTCGGGTCCGAAGTATTGAAGCCACCAGGCGAGGGAGATGGCAATGTAGCCGGTAAGACCGAGAATGCCGACTGGGAGGATGCCAAACAGCCTGGCATAGGGACTCTGCTGAACCGTATTGCAATCACCGACGGGGCCACAGACAGCCTTGCTTTGGGTGACCTCAACAAAGGAAAGATAACCCGCGACGACCAGGCCTATGGCACTGAGCACAGGAATAATCCAACGCTCCCAAGACTTGGTGGATGTATGACGTTTGTTCAGCTGAAGCCAGACCCCCCCGAGGCTCACCACCATGCCGAGCAGCACAACCACCGAAGCAGAATTGCCAACGGGATCGGTTTGAAACTTGTCTATCATCGTCTGATCTTCAGGGATGAATGTTTCACTATCGGGAAGGTCCATTTCAAGGGAGGGTGACCCTTCTTTTACCGATTCGTCAGCCTCCTCGGCCGGCGCCTCTTGATCAGACGAGTTTTCAATGGTGACTGTTTCAGGAGTGGAGGTCGGTTTTTCATGTTGAGAGGTGTCGGTCGATGCGATAGTTGGGGTTGACTCTTCCTCGACGGTTGGTGTCAATTCAGCATGTTCCGCAGCAGAATTAACGGAGGCAGTATAGGCTTCGGCGAATCCTGGAATTGGTGGCCAATCAATGCCGCCTTCCTCGAGACCATCCTCGATGATCTTGGGGAAAAGCGCGGGAATTTCCCCGGATCCGAGCAAGTGAGTCTCGCCGACGACCAGGGCTGGAACTCCCAGGCGATCATCGGTGAGTTGGAAACTTTCTACCATGGCCTGGTAGATTTCTTGTCCTTCGATGGTTTGCGTATTGATGCCGACGATCAGCAATTGGTTGCCAAATTTTTCGATCAAGGGAGGAATATCTTCTTGGATGACTTGATGGCAGTGAGGGCAGGTGGGCGAATAAAACAGGATCGCGCGCACAATGGGAAATTCTTCTTCGGTTTGTGCGAGCGCAGGCTGGATGATTGCCAGGGATAAAATCAGGACCAAGGCGAGAATGGTAATTTGGTGTGGACGACGGTGCATAATTAGTAATCCTTGATGGTGTATCGAGTGGTGTCCTATCCGAAGGTTTCACTCGTAACGATAAAGTATTTTCCAGTAACGTGGGAGATTCTATCATGTTTATATGGAGAATATCACAATTATTGGTACGCGGCCTGGCTTATCAATACGATGTTCTGATGGTTTTGGGGTAGAATCCTTCGCGTGTCGCGCTGGTTAGTGGAGCATAGCGATCGAAGTATCTAGACTTTTCGCTCGCACCAAAGACGCTCGCTCAGAGTGACATAATTGATGATATCTTGAAAGTTTAGATCACCAATTGTCATGCTGAGCATAGCGAAGCATCTAGCCTCTTCGCTCATGACTGCGGCGCACGCTTAGAGTGACAGAATGTAGCGAATTATCAGTAGAACAGTTTACAATGTGTCATAATTAAGGAGCGCAGCGACTGAAGTATCTAGCCCATCGGCCAAGAAAAAATTAATTAGGAGTTGTAAACGAAACAATTAATTCGTCATGCGTACATATTACGTTTACATTATGACCAATCATTCGCATACGCTTTATACAGGAATGACAAACGATTTACTTCGTCGAGTGTACGAACATAAGAGAGGTTTGATTCCTGGCTTCACAAAGAAATACAAAATCAAACAGCTGATCTACTTTGAAGAGACAGACGATGTCACAGTCGCCATAGCGCGAGAAAAACAGATCAAGGGTTGGTTGCGGCAGAAGAAAATTGATTTGATTGAATCTGTCAATCCTACTTGGGATGATTTGGCTATTGATTGGTATGATGATTAGAGTGTAAACAAAGCACGGGTTTTACTCCTTGAGCTTGGGATAAGGAACTAGACTCTTCGATCCCTCCGGGATATCAGAGTGACAGAGCGGGACGAATTCTTGATGATTCAGCCTACTATGGGAGCTTTGCAACCGAAGCATCTAGCCCTTTGCTCGCACCAAAGGCGCTCGCTCAGAGTGACAGAAAGAAATGATTTCTTGAGAATTCCAGATCACCAATTGTCATGCTGAGCTTAGCGAAGCATCTAGACTCTTCGCTCATGCTTGCGGCGCACGCTTAGAGTGAACACATGATGTGCTTTTTTGTTATACTGAGCGAAGCGAAGTATCTAGACTAATTGCGACGCCTGTGGTGTCTCTCAGAGTGACAAAGATTAAGGAATAAAATGGAAAATTCAATTCTCTTTACACCTGGAAAGATTGGTTCCCTTGAACTGCCCAACCGACTGATCCGTTCCGCTACAGCGGAGCGGATGGCCGACGAAGAGGGGCGCCCGGGGCCAAAGATGTACACGCTGTATGAGGTTCTGTCACGTGGCGGTGTGGGTTTGATCATCACCGGGCATATGTATGTTCATCCCTCCGGGAAGGCTCACCCGGAAATGACGGGTGTATACAAAGATGACCTGATCCCGGATCTGGCCAAACTGGTGGAGATTGCGCATGAAAACAACGTCAAAGTTGTGGCGCAGATCAATCACGGTGGGAGACAATCTTATCTTGATGCAACCCCTAATCCGATTGCTCCCTCTGTGGTAATGGAGTCATTGTCTGTGAACTCAAACCCAGCCCGGGAAATGACCGTCGAAGAAATCGAGATGGTTATCGATGCTTTTGCGCAGGCAGCCCGGCGGGTAAAGAAGGCTGGCTTCGATGGCGTACAAATTCATTCATCGCACGGCTATTTGATCAACCAATTCAACTCGCCTTATCTTAATCGGCGGAACGATAAATGGGGTGGAAGTTTGGAAAACAGGGCTCGCTTCTTGAGAGAGGTCACGCGGGCGGTGCGGGAACAAGTTGGGGATGACTATCCCGTCCTGACCAAGTTTGGCATGATGGACGGAGTCGAGGGCGGGCTGACCCTGGAGCAGGGGACTCAGATGGTTGGGATGATGGCCGAGATGGATCTGGATGGCGTTGAGCTTAGTGGAGGGCTGGGTGGAAAGTTGCTTGCCAACGTCAAGAAGGGCATCAACCGGGAAGAGAAGGAAGGATACTTTTCGCATTTCGCTCAAGCAGCTAGGAAAGTCACCGATTTGCCGATTGCCTTGGTGGGAGGCTTCCGTTCGAAGCGCGTGATGGAACAGACACTGAGGGATGGTCTTGCGGATTTCATCTCGGTGTGCCGGCCGTTGATCAATGACCCAGAGCTGCCCAACAAATTTCGCGCGGGGACTCTGGAAAAGTCGGGCTGCATTTCGGCGAATAATTGCTGGGCGGAAAACGCAGGGGATGGGATTGCGTGCAAGTGCCCGAATTAAAGGAATTCAATTGACCGAAAATCAAAACACTACCTCGAAAGGCATGCTGACCTTCACCATCGTGTGGATCGGGCAATTGATCTCGACGCTGGGCTCTGGTTTGACCAGCTTCGCGCTGGGCATCTGGATTTACGAGGAAACCGGGTCGCCGACGCTCTTCGTGATCAACATCCTGGTTTGGACGCTGCCCAACGTTCTGATCTCACCGGTGGTAGGCGTGATCAGCGATCGCTGGGACCGGCGTACCGTGATGATGATGGGCGATACAGGCGCGGGATTGAGCACGCTTTTTGTGGTGATGGTGCTATTCTTTGGCGACCTGCAAATCTGGCACATCTACCTGGCGACGGCGATCAACTCGACCTTTGGTGCGTTCCAGTGGCCAGCATTTTCAGCTGCGACTTCTACCCTGGTGCCCAAGAAGCATCTCGGTCGCGCGGCGGGGATGTCGCAGATTGGGGATGCGGTCAGTCACTTTGCCACACCAGCCATTGCCGGGGCATTGTATGTCACCTTGGGAATGAAATTTATCCTGAGTGTGGACCTAATCACTTATTTTGCTGCGTTGGGGACTTTGATGGCAGTGCGCTTTCCGAGACCAAGATCGACCGGAGCAGGAGAAAGCCCTAAAGAATCGTTTTGGGGTGAAGCGCTTTTTGGTTGGAAATACATCAGAGCTCGCCCTGGACTGCTGGGTCTGCTGACTGTATTTGCCAGTCTGAATTTCTTATGGAGCCTAACGTTTCCGCTTTTGGTCCCGATGCTCCTGGATATGACTACCCCGGACATGGTTGGGTATGTCCAGTCCATTGGAGGTTTAGGGATGTTGATCAGCACTCTGGTGATGAGCGCCTGGGGCGGCCCCAAACGCCGAATCCTGGGGATCTACTGGGCCGAAACCCTTTCAGGAGTGGCGGGGATCTTCCTGGGATTGCGACCATCGCTGGCCATGATCTCGGCGGCGATGTTCGGGATGCATTTGATCTTACCGACTTCGAATGCCAACAGCCAGGCGATCTGGCAGAGCAAGGTAGCCCAGGATGTGCAGGGGCGGGTGTTCGCCATCCGCAGGATGATCGCTTTTTCCATCGAGCCGATTGCCGTGATCTTGGCGGGACCTTTGGCGGAGAGGGTGTTCGAGCCGCAGATGATGCCAGATGGGTGGCTGGCCAGCATTTTTGGTGACCTGTTGGGGACTGGCCCGGGGCGTGGCATTGGGTTGATGTTTGCACTGTCTGGGTTTCTGTATGTCTTGATCGCGATGGTAATATTGGTTCATCCGCGTATTCGTCGGGTGGAGGTTGAGTTGGAGGATGTAATGGGCGGGGAGTAGGCTGCCCTCACCCGTGCCCTCGCCCTAAGGGAGAGGGTGTATTTGGAGAAAAATGAAGAAGCAATACCGCTATTTTGAAGATCCGTTGAAGTTTGAGTTCGATGCGAATGTTGTGGATGTGCAGCCTCTCGATGATGGCCGCTTTGGGATGATTCTGGATGAATCCTATTATTACCCGACTGGAGGAGGTCAGGAGTATGATACCGGCAGATTGGATGATACTCCCGTGGTCGATGTGTGGAGGGACGAGACGACCTCGCTGGTGGTCCATGTGGTGGAGCGCAAACTGCCTTTGGGGAACGTGCGGGGGAAGATCGATGGTGAGCGGCGTATGCGACATATGCAGCATCACTCTGCCCAACACCTGCTGAGTGCCTGTTTCAAGAAATTGTTGAACCTGGATACTCTCTCGGCGCATATCAGTGGGTATTCTCCCTCGTCGATCGACCTGCCTGATGTCCAACTTGACAGTGATAATTTAACGAGTGTGGAGAGCCTCGCCAACGAGATTGTTTTCAGGAACCTCGGGATCAAGACAACCTTTGTCGAACAGGATCAGGTACGAGCGGTGCCACTGAGGCGTCCCCCTAAAGTGCAGGGAGATATTCGCGTCGTGGAGATCGAGGGTTTTGACTGGTCAGCTTGCGGTGGTACGCACTGCCTCAGTACGGGGATGATTGGGATGGTCAAGATCTTCAAAATGGAACGTCAAAATAAAAAACTAAGGGTGTATTTTAAGGCGGGTTGGCAAGCCATTGAATCTAAGCGGGTACATTCCCCGCAGCTTGCTGCGAAACAATAGAGTAAG
>CAYWIC010000185.1:0-9064 GCA_964458115.1 uncultured Anaerolineales bacterium
GCATGAAAATTCTCAAAATGATCCAGGAGGGCAAGATCTCTGCTGACGAGGGCGCCAAACTTCTCAAGGCGCTTAGCTCCAGCAGTGAAAAACCTGTGCGGGCCAAAAGACCCACCGGTGGCGCGCGCTGGTTGCGCGTGCGCGTTACCGATATGAGCAAAGGCAAGGCCAAGGTCAACGTCAATTTGCCCTTGAAGCTGATCGACGCTGGCTTGAATATCGCCGCACAGTTCACTCCCGATGTCGAACTTGAAGAATTGGGTAGTGCAGTCAGCGAAGCGATCGCCGAGGGTATGACTGGCAAGATCGTCGATGTGGTCGATGCCGAGGATGGCGAACACATCGAGGTTTTTATTGAATAAGGATTACTCATGTCAGAAGAGATCATCGAGCGCAGCTTCCCTGTTGAAGTTCCCGCGCGACTAAAATTGAGCAATATTCGGGGAAAAGTAGTCATTTCCCCTGGTGACGAAGAGGCTATCTCAGTCACGGCAGTGAAGCACCTCAACACAGGCAATGCAACCCACACTGAGGTAGATATCTATCAAGATGATGGCGGTTTAGTTGTCGTTGAAACTCGTCACGACAAAAACATTAGCCTTTTATCACTATTCAAACCGTGTAAGGTTGACTATACCGTAACAGTCCCCAAAGAGTGTTCAGTCGATCTGAATTGCGTCAGCAGCAAAGTCCGAATCCGTGGACTCGAAGGCGAGTTCAGCCTAAACACGGTCAGTGGTGCGCTTGAAATTACCGATATGTCTGGTCTGGTCAAAGCTGTGAGTGTCAGCGGCTCTATTCGAGGCAAAAATATCACTGGGTCACTCCATGGCGGGACTGTCTCTGGAAAGATCCGGATGATGGAATCGTACATCCCTGAAATTGATGTTTCATCCGTTAGTGGAAACATGATTGTCCAGACACCATTAGCGGCTGGACCCTATACCTTCAAAGGTGTTTCTGGTAATGTGACCTTGATCGTTCCCAAAGATAGCGGCTGCATAGCACGGACCAAGAGCGTCAGCGGGCGACTGCAAACTTCCTTACCCGTAACAAAAGACCGGCGATATGGACCGCGCGGCTTGGCAGAAATCCAAGGAGGCGGACCTGAAGTTACCTACAAAAGTGTCTCAGGATCTCTCAAAATCTTGACATCCGAAGATGACGTACCCCAAACCATCCACACTGCTAACCCCGTCAAGGTACGTAATCCAACAAAGGTAAATCGGATGGGAGTTTTGGAAGAAATCGAACGGGGCGAGATCTCTGTCGAAGATGCATTAGACAAATTGAACACATAACACCGACAATCTGTACTCCTCCCAGGATTATGCGCACAGGCTGACCACCTGTGCGCAGTGTTTCGGGAAATATTAATCTTCAAGGAGCATTCATGGAAAATAAAAGAATACTCAGAGGCATGTCCGGATTCACCGTTGTTTGGTTGGGACAGATCATCTCAGTACTGGCTTCGATGATGACCAACTTTGGCATGACCTTGTGGATGTACAAACAGACTGAGAGCGCCACCGCCATGGGGTTGATGCAAGTGGCTTTCATCACACCCTTCCTACTGCTCTCCCCCATCGCGGGGGCTATGGTAGATCGTTACAATCGCAAACTGATGATGATGTTCAGCGATCTGGGAGCAGTATTATCGACCACAGCAATCTTGATCTTGTACACCACCGGATTGTTAGAATTCTGGCACCTCTATGTGGCTGCGGTGATCAATGGTCTGGGAAACACCTTCCAATGGCCCGCATATTCGGCAGCCATCACTACCATGGTTCCCAAGGAGCAATACGGACGCGCTAATGGCATGATGTCACTGGTCGATGCGGGTCCGGGCGTGCTGGCCCCGGTGATCGCAGGCGCTATTCTGGCGTTGACCATCCCAGGACCTTTCGATAGTTTCGCCCTGATCATGCTGATCGACTTGGTTACATTCTTTTTGGCCATTGGCGCATTGTTAATCGTGCATATACCCCAACCAGAGAAGACTGTCGATGGGCAAAAAGCTGAGGGAAATCTCTGGCAAGAGGGGCTGTACGGATTCAAATATATCTTCGAGCGTCCCAGCTTGCTCGGTCTGCAGATGATATTCTTCTTTGGCAACTTGTTTGCTGCACTTGGTTTCACGGTTTTCGCACCTATGATCTTGGCGCGCACTGATCAGAACAGTTTGATCTTTGGATCAATTCAAACTGCCGGTGCAATTGGAGGTATCGCGGGCGGAATAATTATGAGCGCCTGGGGTGGCTTCAAACGCCGTGTCAACGGCGTATTGTTAGGCTGGATACTCAGCGGTTTATCTTTTGCAGCTTTTGGGATGGTCACCGGGTTACCGCTTTGGATCACATTCAGCGCCTTGTTCACATTTGTGATTCCCCTAGTCAATACATCAAACCAAGCTCTGTGGCAAGCGAAAGTTGCACCTGATCTTCAGGGACGGGTCTTTTCGGCCCGCAGGCTCATCGCTTGGTTCACACAACCCATCGCCCCAATCATCGCCGGAACATTGGCAGACTTCGTCATGGAACCGGCGATGAAAACATCCTCGGGGCTTGCTAATATATTTGGACCCATATTCGGCACAGGTCCAGGGTCTGGCATGGCTTTGTTGATATCCTTTGCCGGGGTAGGCGTTGCCCTGGTTGGAATCACGGGTTTCTTCTTGCCCTATATCCGAAACGCCGATGATATCTTGCCGGATCATGATGAGCTAGACACACTTTCTGAAGAATCGCAAGAGTGATCCCCCAGTTGGAGGGGTGAGTGGGGTGCTCCGTACCCCACTCACCCCTCCAACTAGATTGTCCTACAGCGGTTCATATTGGTTCTTCTAGAGATCCACAAGCTACTTCCCTTCTTATAGTAAAATCCATCTCCGGCCAAGAATAAACTTGGCCGGAGATGGCGCGAAAAGGCGGGATCATATCGCCATTTCGGCAATCCCGTGCATGAGCACTGGACTATATTGTAATGGCCTCGATCAAACGCTTCCTTACGCCCTCGTACGAGTCAAACATCCCCATTTTCTTTGCCTACCGAGTGTTGTATAACTTCATGCTCTTCTTGCCAATTTGGGTGATCTATCTACAACGCAAGTTCGATCTAACAATGACCGAGGTGACATTCAACGATTCGGCCTTTTGGATAACGATGGCGTTGACTGAAGTCCCCACAGGAGCTGTGGCCGACACCTGGGGACGCAAACAATCACAGGTGATAGGCATGGTGATCGCCACAGGCTCGATCGTGGCGTTTGTCTTGGCGCCGGTTTATCCAATGGTGTTAATTGCCAATTCGCTTTGGGCCATTGGCATTACTTTTATCTCGGGTGCTGACCTAGCGATGCTATATGATACGTTGCGAGAATTAGGTCGTGAAGCAGAATACCCCAAATATCGCGGTCGGTTGCAAGCCATGGTGCTGGTGTCGATAGCTCTGAGCAGTGTCTTGGGTGGAATTGTGGGAGAGTTCAGCCTGGCGGCAACCTTTTTCATCACCGCGGGGGTTATGCTGATTGCCACGTTGATGGTGATCTTGCTCAAAGAGCCGTCGCGCGAACCCGACATCGATTCTGGCGAAAACCTGAACTATTGGGGGACACTCCGCGTGACATTCACAGCCATTCAGCAACACCCTGGTTTGCGGTATGCCTTACTATATTCCAGTCTGATCCCCCTGGCTGGTAGCGCTATCCACGTGACCTTCATGCAGCCCCACGCCATCAACATTGGCCTACCCATTGCTGCCCTAGGGGTGATCGCCTTGGGGATACGCGCTTCGCAATTCATCGGCTCGCTAAATGCTAAAAGAGTGTTGGATCGAACCGGGGAATGGGGATGGCTGCGGCTGGCACCCGTTATTATCTTCAGCGGAGTGATTGCATTAGGCGGTTTCAATTCAATTTGGGGCATCGCTCTCTTTGCGTTTACGGGTTTTGCCGGGGCAGTGACCACCCCGCTCATGGAAAATATCATCTTACGGCAAACGCCAGGCTCTGTCAGAGCGACGATTCTCTCCGTTGACTCCCTGATTTTCCGCTTGCTGTGGGCGATCTTAGGCCCCTTAGTCGGATTGATCTCAGATGCCTACAGCCTGGCAACTGGCTTCCTGGCAATGGGAATCGGCCTGGGATTCGTAATCTTGTGGGTGCTATCTCGATGGAAAAGGGTGTGGGAAGGATAGATTAGGTCTCTGGGCCCGCCCCTTCGACTTCGGAACAGAAGCCCGAGCACTCAGGCTGAAGTCGAAGGATACTTCTGCTCATCCAATCAGGGTGGTTTGACAATACAAATAGGTTTAGAGGTAATCAGTCAATGGGGAGTTGTGGCTCTTCGTTGATTATCAGAGTGAAAATATCCGACCGGGCATAATGCCCTACCACATCAAAATCGAATTTGCCGCCCGACACTTCGGACATCTCAAGATCAGCATAAAGAATCCCCTCTTGATCATAGAGCGGACCCGCAATCACATCTCCCAACGGAGAAACGATCGCGCTACCACCCCTACACATGATCTCCGGCTGATCGTTCAGCTCCTCGATGCCGGGCAAATCTGAGGGGTACATGTCTTTGGTGACAAACTGGTTGCACCCTAACACGAAGCAGCGTCCCTCGCAGGCGATATGTTGCAGGGTAGCCTGCCAGGTATCGCGGCTATCAGCAGTAGGGGCCAGATAGATCTCGACCCCTTTGGCATACATAGCCATGCGCGCCAGTGGCATATAATTTTCCCAGCAGATCAGACCGCCGATCTTCCCGAATTCGGTATCTAACACAGTCAAGGTCGAACCATCACCTTCACCCCAAATCAGCCGCTCAGAGGCGGTGGGTTTGAGTTTGCGGTGTTTTCCAAGTAGCGATCCATCAGGCCCAAAGTATAGAGTCGTGCAATAAAGGGTTCCTTTACTGAACCTAGCATCGCGTTCGACCACACCCATTGCCAGGAAGATACCCGCTTCTTGCGCAGCTTCTCCCAAGCGCCTCGTTTCAGGCCCAGGGACATCAACGCAATTCTCCCAATAGATTTGCCACAGGTCGCGCCCTTGGGGTTTGCGATGCCCCACAACCGTGCCAAAGCTCAACCCGCGCGGGTAGGCAGGGATGAACGCTTCTGGGAAAAGCACCATTTGCGCACCATTGCTGGCGGACTCATGGATCAAATCGAGGGCTTTTTCAAGGGTTGCCCGGCGGTCGAAAAGAACGGGAGCAGCCTGGACGACGGCAACGGGAACAGTTTTTTTCGTCATTTCCTTACCTAACCAAATATTCGCTTTATGGGTATGCGGGCGCGTAGCGCCCGCATACCCATAAAGCGTAAACGATTAGAATGGATTAGTCAAATATCGTAAAGGCTACATTGACCCCTTGTGTGGGTTTGTCTTCCGTACCGCCGGTGATATCAATGATCTGGGCTTCAACAGGCACACCTTCATCGATCAAAGGAGCCAACTCATCGGCTAATTCGGGATTGATATATCCGATCTGGAAGGCCACATACACCCCAATATTGTTGTAGCTATATTGGTTGGGCTCGCGCATCAGGAGCAGCGGTTGACCATTATAGGCCAAGGCCTCGATGATTTCTTGACGATTGCTGCCGTCAGGGTTCTGGTGAGTCACGCCGGAGATTTTCGAGTAGATGGGTTCCATAATATGGACGACCTACACCTCGACAGGCATCTCATATTGCCCAGTGCTTATCAACTCCCCATCATTTGTATAGATAAAATACTTCAATGCAATCGGGAACACTTGACTCAACATGGCCTGTGCCGGGCAGTAACGCAATGCCGAGAGTTCCATCGCGCGCAACACCGCTTTTTCATCGACATCGTTGCCCGTGACGTGGTACTCGATAGTCGCGTCGGTGAACACTTTAGGGAATTCATTGGCCTGCTCGGCATGAACCTTGACTTCATAACCCGTCACGTCCTGGCGCTTCTTCTGGATGATCGAGATCACATCCATGGCTGTGCAGCCCGCCAGGCTGATGGCCATCAACTCCATTGGGCGAAAACCATCGTTGTCGCCGCCAACTTTGGGGTCCGCTCCTAAAGGGACCTCGAAACCGGTCTCAGCGGTTCCAGTGAAAGTCAATCGTCCACCCCAAGTTACTTTTGCGTCCATTTTTTCCTCCGAATTTCCGAAACCTTTAGGGCCTTTCTTCTCACGTCGCTCGAAGTGCTACGCAAGACCCTAATGGTTCCAATATTATTCATTCAACAACGGCGACACATGCTCTTCGAGCATCGCCAAGCTGATCGCGCCGGACCAGGCCAGGCGCACCGTGCCTGTTTTGTCGATCACATAGGAACTGGGCAAGCTGTTGTTCCTGAATGCGCTTAGAGCTGCACTTTCAAGATCGATCCACATCGGGAAGGTTAAGCCATATTCTCTGATAAAGCTCTTTACTTGCGCCTGGGTATCGCCAGCGCTGATGCCAATCAGTGTGAAATCTTGAGATTTGTGAGCCTGGTAGAAGGCTTCTAATTCGGGCATTTCAGCGCGGCAGGGCGGACACCAGGTCGCCCAGTTATTGACCAGAACAACCTGGCCGCGGTAGTCTGCCAGGGAGACAGGCGCCCCATTCAAATTATTTAGAACCAACTCAGGTGCCAGATAATCAACCGCCACTGGGACAACGGACACCACTTCGCCAGATGTTGAGGCTGAAACCTCTTGAGATTTCCGAGCCCAAAAAAATCCCGCTACCGCGAATAAGATCAGACCTAAACCTGCAAGGATCAGTGGAAATGCGTTGGTTTTTCGGCGTGATTTTGATAAGTTCATAGTTTTTTCTATTCATGCAGCAGAGGCGTTACATAGATCTCCATTATTTCAAAGCTGATGGGGCCATACCAGGCCAAGCGGACCGTGCCCGAACGATCGATGACGAAGGAACTCGGCAAATGACTGCTGTTGAATGCCCGGTACGTTTGCTTATCGGCATCCAACCAGATGGGGAAGCTCAGCCCCATCTTATCGAGGAAAGGTGTGATTTGCTGGGCACTCTCTTCAGCGTTGATGCCAATCACCAAAAAATTATCCTGCGCGTGACTTTGTGCGTATGCCTGCAACTCAGGCATCTCGGCCTCACATCCTGGACACCAGGTGGCCCAAGTGTTGACGAGGATGATACTCTCTCGGTGATCTGCTAACGAGACTGGATCACCGTTCATATCGGTGAGAGTCAACTCTGGGGCCGAAAACTCAACCTCCTGGGGGATAACCGAGGGCACACGCCTTGAACCATATTCAATGTAGGCTGTAGTAGGCGTGGGGGCAGTTGAATTGGCCAATTGAAATTGTTCGAAAACGGTCGCCCCGGTGATGATCACCAGCAAGGCACCAAGGCCAAGGAGAACTTGTTTCAATCCGAAGCGTGGCTTACGCTTCCATTGTTCTTGATATTGATAATCAGGATTCTCTGCCATAAAGAACTACCTCTCCGCTGATTGGTCTATGCCAATAACCAATTTTAGCAGAGAGAAGTTCATACACGCGGCCATTTTCAATGTTCTTTGAGACCGTCCTTGAGAAAAAACCATTTATGGGAACCATTTCCAGGATAATTCCTGGGGATCTTAATTTATGGCAAACAATTTAGTACCTATCCGGAAATTGCTAAGGCCGGTCTGGCCGAGGCCCGCCTGCGGTGTGACCGAGCCGAACACGGTCGGGAGACAGGTTCAAGCGATTTTTAAGATAGGTTGGTATATTACCGAAGATCCAACAATTTATCGATCTTAGGACGGTCGAATCCAACAACGATCTTATTACCAATAAGGATTTGAGGCACACCCTGTTGGCCGCTGCGACGGACCATATCGCGGGCGGCAGCCTGATCTCGCGAGACATCGACCTGCTTGAACCGAACACCTTGTTGCCGGAAATATTGCTTTGCCGTTTTACAATATGAGCAGGTTGGTGTCGTGAACATCACCACGCGGGGTTGTTTTTTCTGGGTTTCGTTTTTCGCCATTAAGAATCTCCTGATTTTGTCTCGATTCAACCATTAGATGCGCCAAAGTGTAGAAAGGTTACGTTAAAGAGAGATGCGAGCCGGATTGAACTGGCTCGCATCTCTCCTTGCAAAATTCATTCGAAAATGTTCAGCGGCAGACCGAATTTAATTGTCTGACCGAGTGGACATTTTCATTATTCTTGTTCACTATGCGGGTCGCCCAGATACCCTTCAAGATCCAGACTGCGAAAAAGTCGTGCACGCACATCGGATGGCAAAGAGGGCTCATCAACTGTCTTATGATAAAGGGAAACTGTTTTCTTTAGGGTGTCGACCACGATCTGGCAATCATCACAGTCGGCCATGTGACGCTCAAGTTCCAGGCAGAGTTCAGCTCGCAATTCACCATCCACATAGTCGGAAAGTGAATCTAAGAAATGATAGCAATTCTGGTCATGCTTATGATCGTTCATAACATCCACTCACACACTTTCTGGCAAACGCTCTCGATAGTAGGTAGTCAACATTTCACGCAGTTGCAAGCGCGCCCGATGCAAGCGAGTTTTCACAGCCGTCTCGCTGATTTCTAAAATCTCAGCCGTCTCTCTCGTAGAAAGGCCCTCGATATCTCGCAAAATGAAAGCCATCTTCAAGTTCTCGGCCAACCGGTCCACACTTGCATCCAAGTATTTACGTGCTTCATCAGTCATCAATTCGGCCTCTGGCAGACAGCACCAATCGACAATTTGAACCGGTTTTAGATCATCATCTTCGTCTGCGCCAGGCAGCTCTATAGAAATTGTTTCTGGACGTTTCTTCCGCAAGAACATCAAGGCTTCATTTGTGGCGATACGATACAGCCAGGTAGAGATCTTCGATCTGCCATCAAATTTTGGGAGTGCCTTGTACGCTTTGATGAAAGTCTCTTGCAAAATATCCTCAGCATCCTGGGGATTTTGGAGCATCTTCATCGCCAAGCGATAGACATAGCCAGAATAAGCCTCTACCACCCGAGAGAATTCTGACTGATCTCCATTTCGCAGTTTTTCTAGTGAAAAATCTTCTTCATTTCGAGCGTTGTTAC
>CAYWIC010000186.1:0-8935 GCA_964458115.1 uncultured Anaerolineales bacterium
CCTTTTTTCAACCCAACTGGGTTGACCTTTCCAGACAGCCCCACCCCCAAATCTGCTAACTTCCACGGCGATTCCTTGAGAGACCTGATGAAGGTTTATCTTCAAAGGGGAATTAGAGATATAATCGGCGCATGAAATCACCATCAAAGCCCCCTGTGCCACCGCAACTGGCCATCCCCTTTGGTATTCTAGCCGTTTCGACATCCTCCATATTCATTCGCTACGCTCAGGCCGAGGCGCCCTCGCTCGTCATCGCTGCGGGCCGTCTGACGCTGGCAGCCGTCATCCTGGCTGGGATTGCCATCCTTCGGCATCGCTCTGAGTTGCGCTCTCTTTCTCGCCGGGAATTGGGGCTGGCATTGCTCTCTGGTTTTTTCCTGGCGATCCACTTTGCGACCTGGATCACCTCCTTGGAATACACATCAGTGGCTAGCTCGGTCGTGTTAGTAGCAACATCTCCATTGTGGGTAGCTCTATTGGCGCCCATCACGATCCGAGAGCCAGTTGCTCGCCCGGTGTTTTGGGGAATGGGATTGGCACTGGTAGGGGGGACGATCGTAGGTTTGAGTGATTCGTGCACCTGGACGGGTGGAGCGATGTCCTGTCCGCCATTCTCTGAATTTGTGGCTGGTGAGGCCTTTTTGGGGGATTTCCTAGCCCTGGCGGGAGCCTGGGCAGGGGCTGGTTATCTGCTCATCGGGCGGCGTTTACGAGAAAAGATGTCCCTGATCCCGTATATTTTTGTCGTGTATGGGATGGCTGCGCTGATGTTGAACGTATTCATGTTCTCAGCAGGAGAAACGCTTTCAGGATATCCCCCTATGGTGTATGTGTGGTTGTTGTTGTTGGCATTGGTTCCTCAATTGTTAGGGCATTCGACTTTCAATTGGGCTTTGCGTTATCTATCGGCAGCCTATGTCTCTGTGACATTGTTAGGGGAGCCGATTGGCTCAGCCATTTTGGCATATTTCTTCCTCAGGGAGGTGCCCTCAGTCATGATGGCATTTGGTGCTATACTTATTCTCGTTGGTATCTATATTGCCTCTAAGAATGAATAGTTCTACAATGTCGAAAATGCGATATTTACCGAAAATAGATGATGCAGGGGTATTCCGCACCCCTGCATCATCTATTTTTGGGATTTTGTCTGTAATATGACAGTTTAAAAGCATTTACGACAATTGGGAAGACCTTAGCGACTTTATATTTTTTTATGGCCCAGAAGAAACGTTCGTCAACAAAGAAAAGTAGTAAATCTGCCCTTCCACCTCAAACCTGGATGGATAGGGCTGTTGACGTGTGGTTGCGCTTCGAACGTTTCGCCTGGGATATCGGCGGTGTGGCGGTTTTAGCCATAACACTATTAGCTTTGCTAGGATTAGTCGCTCCCGGACTTGCTGGCGGCTCACTGGTTTCAGCGTTGGCTACTTTCTTGCGACGTTGGCTGGGTTGGGGCAGCCTGGCTCTGATCTTTGCTGGTGGTGCCTGGGGGATGTTCATGCTGCGGCGACGAGTTGGGGAGATGCCTACGATCCCCTGGATGCGCGTATTAGCCTTGGAGTTAGCCACCTTCGCCTTGATGACTTTGTTGAATTTACTCAATGGGGGCCAGTTACAACGCGCAGAGCAAGGGTTGGATGGGGGCCTGGTTGGCTGGGGTTTGTCGGAGCTGATAACGATGGCGTTGCCTTCTTACCTAGCGATGGGCCTGGTATTCGTATTATTCTTTATTTTCCTGGTGGTAGGTCTGGACATCACTGGCAAGTTGAGTGCGATGATCGAGAGAGGCCTGGAGGCAAGATCCGCTCAGGGCGTACCAGGATCAACTGCTCCAGCGGTCAGCGTTGCTCCCGTCGAAGAGGCGGAATCCCTCACCAGCTCCCCGCGCAAATCTCCCAAAAAATCCCCGCGCGTGGCACCTGAATACCGCAAACGCTTCCGGGTTGAACACAATGAAGACGACCGCCCTGAAACCCCAATTGCTCGCTCTGATGATTTGCCTAGTTTAGAGCTATTATCCAGTGAACGAACATCCCGCCCAAGCGAGCGTCATATCAACCAGCGCGCCGGGATGATCGAACAAACCCTAGCCGAATTTGGCATACCTGCCAATGTGGTCGGGTTCCAGATCGGCCCCACAGTGACACAATTTGCCGTTGAGCCTGGGTATATTGCCAAACCCGGAGCAACAGAGGATGAAATTGCCCGGTTGCGCAAAGTGCGAGTTTCCCAAATTGCGGGGCTGCAGCGCGATCTCGCGCTGGCCTTGGCGGCGGAGAGGCTGAGGATTCAGGCGCCTGTACCTGGGCGTTCGTATATCGGTATCGAGCTGCCCAATGCAAAATCTTCCATCGTCCGGTTGCGACCGGTATTGGAGTCGAATGCCTTCCAAAAGGTACAATCTCCATTGGCAATTGCCTTAGGGCGCGATGTTTCTGGGGAAGCGATAGTGGCTGACCTCTCGACAATGCCCCACATGTTGATCGCCGGGACCACTGGGTCAGGGAAATCGGTGTTTATTGCCGCGGTGACGACATGTTTGGCGATGAACAACTCGCCGAACGATTTGCGCCTCGTGATGATCGACCCCAAAATGGTGGAATTGATCCGCTTCAACGGTCTGCCTCACCTATATGGCAAAGTCGAGACAGATCTAGAACGCATTCTGGGGGTTTTGCGCTGGGTCGTGGCAGAGATGGACCGGCGCTATGTTATTCTGGAGGAGTCCCGCTCGCGGAACATCGATACGTACAACCGCAAGGTTAGCCGTCGCAAGGATGGTGAAACCTTGCCACGCATTGTAGTGCTGATTGATGAATTAGCCGATTTGATGATGTCCGCTCCAGAGCAAACTGAGCATAATCTGGTGCGTTTGGCGCAAATGGCGCGCGCCACAGGGATTCATCTGGTGTTGGCGACGCAACGACCCAGCACAGATGTAGTCACTGGATTGATCAAAGCCAATTTCCCCTCACGGGTCTCTTTCGCGGTGGCCTCTTCGGTGGACTCGCGCGTGATTTTGGATACTCCTGGAGCAGAACATCTCTTAGGAAATGGGGATATGCTCTTCCTGCCTCCCGAAGCGGGTAGCCCGTTCCGTATTCAGGGGGTTTGGGTAACTGATTCGGAGTTGGAACGTATGGTCAACTTCTGGCAAAAATCGTATCTGGATGATGACGAGACGATCCCGCCATGGGAGCAAATGTTGGAGAAGGAGGCCGTTTTATCGGATCGAGATGGCTTGATCGAGCAGGCTGTGCGGTTAGTGCAGCAAACGCAGAAAGCCAGCACATCCATGTTGCAGCGCCAATTGCGTGTTGGCTATCCACGGGCAGCGCGTCTGATGGACGAATTAGAAGATTTGGGTGTAGTTGGTCCTTCGCACGGAAGCGGCCGGGAGCGAGATGTGCTCATCGATGAAGATGTTGATTTGATGGATATCCTGGCAGATCGAGATGATTAGGATTGACAGCCCGAAATGCCTGCGATAGCATACCAAATCACTAATTTTGCAGAAAGGTAGGGTACATATTGTGACCCAGTTGGCAGAAAAACGAGACAGACCGAAATCGCTCACAGATATGATGCGCGCCCTTTTTAAAGGGGTGCTCGATCCAATCTCTGAGTTTCTCCTTGACATTGGATTGACACCCAACGCGCTGACACTGATTGGATTACTTGGCAATACGGTCGGAGCTTTTTTTCTGGCGCGTGGCGATATGTTGGTAGGTGGCTTGATCATTTTCGTGATGGTGCCCTTAGATGCCCTGGATGGCACAATGGCCCGTTTGCGTGGAGAGCCATCTGCATTTGGTGCTTTTGTCGATTCAGTGACCGATCGGTATACGGAATTAATTACCTTTATGGGCTTGCTATTTCATTACCTTCAGAATGGGGATTGGATTGGTAGCGGATTGGTTTATTTGGCGGCGTCTGGGTCCGTGCTGGTTTCCTACGTGCGCGCCCGCGCCGAGGCTTTGGAGTACGAAGCCAAGGTTGGTATCATGACGCGCTTCGAGCGTTATTTGGTATTGATCCCCGCATTGGTGTTCAATATCCCCAAAATTGGTATTGGTGTTATTGCCCTTTTGGCTCATATAACCGCCTTGCATCGCATTATCCATGTCCGCCGTCAAGCCCACGAAGAAATGAAGGCAACCCGTCAATAGATCCAAAAAGAGGGCGGCGTAGTTGTATACGCAACTACGCCGCCCTCTTTTTCGGTTAATGCCAGCTTGAATGAATTGAAATAGAAGAGAAAAGTTATGCCTGTAGGATTTAACATTGGACCCCTATTCGTACATTTTTACGGCATTATCCTGATGACGGGCGCCGTGGCAGGTGCTTGGCTGGCTCATTTTAGGGCGCGGCAAAAAGGTCTGGACACAGAATTTGTCTGGGATAGCCTGACTTGGGTGTTGATTGGTGGCATTATTGGAGCGCGCTTGTGGCATATCTTTACTCCGCCCCCCTCGATGGTTGAGCGGGGCATCACAGTCATGTATTATTTGACCCATCCATTGGATGCTATTGCTATTTGGCGCGGCGGTTTGGGGATCCCTGGTGCGGTGATTGGCGGCGCTTTAGCATTATTTTTATTGTGCCGCAGGCGTGGGAAAAGCTTTGCGATGTGGGCTGACATTGTGGCCCCCTCTCTACCACTGGGACAGGCCATTGGTCGTTGGGGAAATTTCGTCAATCAGGAGTTGTATGGCCTGCCAACCGATTTGCCCTGGGGAATTTTCATCGAGCCTGTCCACCGGGTGCCCGGGTACGCGCAATTCACACACTTTCACCCTACTTCTTTCTACGAATCGATTTGGAACCTCGGGATCATGGCCTTGCTGCTCTGGCTGGGGAGACAATTTGCCGACCGATTGAACCCTGGGGACTTATTGTTGGTGTATATGATCGGCTACCCTGTAGGGCGGTTTTTACTAGAATTTTTGCGTTTAGATTCAGCCCAGGTGGCGGGGATCAATACCAACCAGACCATCATGGCCCTGGTAGCGATATTTTCAGGATTGATATTGCTCTGGCGGCATAGGCGTGGACCTAATGATGATTAGCGTAGTAATTAGCGGGAGAGGCAAGGAAGCCTTCCTTTTATTGTAAGCCCAATTAACAGTTTTGTTGTACAAGGTGAAGTATCCTGGCTCTCTGGGAATCCCCTTAGGGCTTGTTGTTCAAACACCTGGAGTTCACTAAATGATTGAGACGGATGGTCTCACTAAGAAATTTGAAGATTTTACTGCGGTCGATGGTGTCAGTCTGCATGTGGGGGCTGGTGAAGTCTTGGCGCTTCTAGGGCCAAATGGAGCTGGGAAGACCACCACTGTGCGTATGTTGACATCCGTGCTGCGGCCAACCCAGGGAAAGGCGCGCATAGCTGGCTTCGATGTGGTTGTTGAACCTCAGAAAGTACGCGCCTCTGTGGGCGTGCTGACGGAAAACCACGGCTTGTATGCGCGCATGCCGGCTGCAGAGTACCTTGATTTCTTTGGCCAACTGTATTTTATGAAATCTGAAGCGCGCCAAAAGAGAGTGGTGCAACTGCTGGAGCAATTTGGGTTGGCCGATGAACGTCACCGGCGGATCGGAGAATACTCCAAGGGGATGCGGCAAAAATTGGCGCTGGCTCGAGCCTTATTACATAATCCGCCGGTCTTATTGCTCGACGAACCTACTTCAGCAATGGACCCAGAGAGTGCGCGCTTGGTGCGTGATGCCATCAAAGCTTTGCGTTCCGCTGAACGGGCGATCATCATCTGCACCCATAACTTAGTTGAAGCTGAAGAGTTAGCAGATCAGATCGCCATCATTCGCCGGGGTGTGATCATTGCCAAGGGCTCCCCGATGGCCTTGAAGCAAACCCTCTTGGGGCCAGGGGAATTCGAAATTCAACTGGCAGCCCCGCTAAATGGCAATCCTACCTCCCTTCCACCAGGGGTCACAATTTCTGCCCAGGGTGCCAGGTGGATCCGATACCGAACCTCGAACCCTGAGCGGGATAACCCTTTGATGCTGAGGGCCTTACTCAATCAGCAAATTCCGGTAGTCAGTTTGTATGAAGTGCCGCGCAGTCTGGAGCAAGTTTACCTGGAAGCGGTGACTGCGCCTGATGGTCAGGATGTGGTGGATGTTCACTAATCTGGCTCCTGCATTGATCATCACCCGGCGCGAAGTCCGTGACCAGTTTCGGGATTGGCGTATTTTGGTCCCTATCTTGGTGTTGACTTTGTTCTTCCCTGCTTTGATGAACTTTACTGCTCGCGAGGCTGTGAGTTTTGTCTCCCGCTATGGAGCACCCGTAATCGGGGACCGCTTGATCCCATTCTTGTTGATGGTTGTTGGCTTTTTCCCCATATCAGTTTCGCTGGTGATTGCGCTGGAAAGCTTCGTAGGAGAAAAAGAGCGCCGCAGTATCGAACCTCTGTTATCCAGCCCTTTGACCGATCTCCAGTTGTATGTTGGCAAACTGCTGGCGGTAATGCTACCCCCGCTCTTGGCCAGTTACCTTGGGATTGCCGTGTACCTTGTTGGGGTGTATCGGCAGGTTGGGTGGACCCCTGACCCGGTATTATTGGTGCAGGTTGTGGCACTCACCACGGTCCAGTCTCTGTTGATGGTCAGCGGGGCGGTGGTGATTTCTTCTCAGGCGACCTCTACCCGAGCAGCCAATTTGCTGGCTTCTTTCATCATCGTACCTACTGCCATGCTTTTGATAGGCGAGAGTATGATCATGTTTTGGGCGCGCTACAATGTACTATGGTGGGCGATCTTTGGTCAAATCCTGATCGCGGGCCTGTTGGTGCGCACTGGGATCGCACACTTCAATCGCGAGGAACTTCTCGGCCGTGAGCTGGATACCCTAAACCTGAGATGGAGCTGGCAGATCTTCTGGGGAGCCATCGTAGGCGACGCCAAGTCGCTGTCGACCTGGATCCGCAGAGAAATTGTCAAGACCACCCAACGAATGTGGCTACCACTGCTGCTGGTATTTGCGGCATTTGTTGGGGGAGCGCTGGTCGGGGTTCAGCAAGCTCAAATATTTGTGCTACCACCAGATTTGTTAGATATCAGCAATCTCCAACAGGGTTTTGTTCAAGAGATCGATGGTTTCGAAACGCTGCGCTTTTTCTCCCTTGAGAGCGTCCCATTGGTGTGGGTACATAATTTGAGGGTTATAATTTTAGCCACAATCTTAGGGATTTTCACCTTTGGGGTGATGGGTGTAATCGTTTTAATGTTACCATTTATCTTAATTGGCTATTTCACCGTCGCGGCAGCCAGAGCGGGCATTCAGCCTGGGCTGTTTTTGACCGCTTTTGTTCTCCCTCATGGGATTTTGGAGATCCCAGCAATTGCCTTGGCGGGTGCGGCAATCTTGCGATTGGGTGCTACCCTGTCTACACCAGCTGAAAACCGTACAATTGGCGAGGCGCTGTTGATCTCTCTTGCTGATTGGGTGAAAGTTCTTATGATTTTCGTGTTACCAATGCTATTTGGTGCCGCAATTCTCGAGGTTTTTATAACCCCAGAGGTTGCCTTGCGAATGTTAGGAAATTGAATTATCCTTTATAGTACTTAAGTGCCAATCACTAAGACAGCATTTGATATACAATTGAAATACCATGGCCGAAGTTATTTTTTTGGGAACGGCAAACGCAGTCCCAGACGAAGAACACGAGAACACGCATATTGCCATAAGCAATAATCACCGCGTTATATTAGTTGATTGCGTGGGGAACCCTCTGGTTCGCATGCAGAAAGCGGGTTTGGATTGTAGGGAATTGACGGATATTTTCCTGACCCATTTCCATCCTGATCATGTATCTGCATTGCCTCTATTGTTAATGAACATGTGGTTATTAGGGCGGCAGCGATTAGTAAATATTTATGGTTTGCATCCTACATTGGACCGCATGGAACAATTGATGGATGCCTTTGGCTGGCAAGATTGGCCCGATTTCTTCCCTGTAGCATTCCACCGCTTGCCTGCAGAGCGCATGACCCTGGCTATGGATGATGATGAATTTCGAATTAATACTTCCCCAGTTCGGCATTTGATCCCGGCCATGGGACTGAGAGTCGAGGTTCTCGAAAGTGAGAAGGTTTTGGCCTATTCCTGCGATACAGAGCCTTGCCAGGAAGTTGAAGAGTTGGCATCGGATGCAGACGTGCTTATTCATGAAGCCACCGGTCAATCTCCTGGGCACTCATCAGCTATTCAAGCAGGGGAAATCGCGCAAAAAGCACAAGCAACATCCTTGTATCTTATCCATTACGATACCAGGAGAGGAGACCTTAAGGAATTAGTTGCGCAGGCCCAAAAGACATTTCAGGGATCGGTCACTCTTGCTGAAGATTTCATGAGAGTTCAGCTCTAAACCTATAAGTATTAAATGCAAAGACCCTGGTTGGATCGTAGCCCTGCCAGGGTCTTTTCAATTTGACTCAATCCGTGATCACCATCCATCTAAGAATGGGGTCCAGTCATCATTACTTGAAGTGTATCTCCCGAAGATATAGAATGCTGAGGAAGACGGAACAGCAGGATTCCTTGGAAGCGACAACCCCGCTTGTTCGATCGTGCGGCCACCTTTACGGTGATTGCATGCCGCGCAGGCGGTTACCAAATTCTCCCAAGAATGGTCGCCACCCAAACGGCGAGGGATTACATGATCAACAGTCAGGTTCTTTTGTCGTTGCCCGCAATATTGGCAAGTATAGTTATCTCGCCTAAAGATCTCTCGTTTATTCAATTTCACTCGTGGGCGGGGGCGCTTGACCATCATCCCCAATCGGATGATCGAAGGGCGAGGGAAGGTGCGCGAAACCGTCTGGATGAAGCCGCGTCCGTTGAGCACTAAACTGGCCTTCCCAGTCAGCATCAGGACGATTGCGCGTTTGGTAGTGCACACATTGATGGGCG
>CAYWIC010000187.1:0-8908 GCA_964458115.1 uncultured Anaerolineales bacterium
TTAGAGGTTCCCTTATTTTTTGTATACTTGTCCGATCTTTTGTCCGAAGATCAGAGCTTCCAATTTGAGTCTATTGTTTGTCCTCTAACAGCGATCTGAGATCTGATAGCCTGGGGTCGATTGTCTCTGTCTCGCAGTCGCAGCTCTCCTCGTTGCGATTGATTCCACACTCTGGACATAATCCTTGGCAATCTTCTCGGCAAACTGAGTTGATAGGAATTTCCAATCGCATATAGTCGTACAAAATGGGGGCGAAATCAATCTTGCCGTTCGTCGGTAAGATCAACTCTGTGTCTTTGTCAGCCCTGGAGGGTAATGTGAACAATTCTGAGAATTTGCTCTCCAGAGGCTGATAGACCGTTTCTAAGCAGCGTCCACATGAAGTTTCGGT
Source organism: uncultured Anaerolineales bacterium (assembly GCA_964458115.1). Classification (GTDB taxonomy): domain Bacteria; phylum Chloroflexota; class Anaerolineae; order Anaerolineales; family UBA11858; genus NIOZ-UU35. Next base: position 392 of record CAYWIC010000187.1, read on the forward strand.
GAAAGCGCTGAATTCGGCTTGAGCCAGTACCCCCTCGCTGGTGCGGGAGAAATCGATCTCGCCAGTCAGGTTGTCAAGCTCGAGATCATCTCCTAATACAAGGTGTTCAAGCTCGAAATCGAATGTGCGGCTGTAACCGATTTCTTCGTGCGCAATGAAGCCGACTTCGAGCAATAAAATCTTCGCTGAATTTGCCATGATTTCACCATCTATATTGTTAAGGTTGCCCGGATTATAGCACAGGCAGGTTATGCGCAGATGAGCAAACCTGTGGTATTCTCTAATGAATTTGACGAGTTTAGTGAGGTAGTTATTACATGCAGAAATTGCTCATTGGAACTAAAAACCAAGGGAAGGTTGCAGAAATTAAGGCCCTTTTAGCCGATGCGGAAATAGAATTACTCTCGCTGGCTGATATCGATATCGATTTGACTGTTGAAGAGGTCGGAACGAGTTACGCGGAGAATGCAGCCCTAAAAGCCATAGCTTATGCACAAGCATCAGGTTTGGTCACCCTTGCGGACGACTCAGGACTGGAAGTGGAAGCTCTGCATGGCGCTCCAGGATTATTCTCATCGCGTTACGCTCCCCAGGAGAATCCAACCGATGCAGACCGTCGAGCGCATTTGTTGAATAACTTGTCTGGATATTCGCGTCCCTGGCATGCACGTTTCATTTGTGTGGTTGCACTGGTTACCCCTGAGGGGGATCCCTATTTTTCAGAGGGGGTTTGCCCCGGAGAGATCATCCCCAAAGAGCGCGGCCATTTTGGCTTTGGCTACGACCCAATCTTTCTTATAGAAGGCTCTGACCTGACCATGGCTGAACTCCCTATGATCGAGAAGAACAAACTCAGCCACCGCGCCAGGGCGGTGATGGGGGCGATGGGCAACATTATGAAATTGTTTGAAGAATGAATTTGAACCACAGATGAATAAGATGAACACAGATTTTTTTGTTTTATCAAATTTATCTGTGTTCATCTAGGGTTGAATTTCAGTCAGCACCAACGCCTACGGGGGTAAAGACCGACGGATTAGGGATAATCAGGGGTTGATTTTGAAATTGATCTTCTGGTTTTGAAGCGCTAATTGAGTCGAACTGGCTGGTGCCTGCCAGGGTATCGATAGCAGACCGGTCTGCAATTACTCGGGCAACTTTGCCATCCACCATCTGGATCACTTTATCAACATATTTGCACATGCGCAGGTCATGCGTAACCATAATGCCAGCCTTTTCCTGTTCATGGATCAGATCAGCGAAGATGCCCACAACCTGATTGGCGCGTTCAGTATCCAGGCTGGCGGTTGGCTCATCAGCTAAGACAACACTGGGGTTGTGGATCAGAGCCCTGGCGATGGCCACGCGCTGCTGTTGGCCGCCGGAAAGCTGAGAAGGCAGGTTGTTGAGGCGGTCTTCCATACCGAGACGGGTCAATAATTCGGCCGCTCGTTTGCGCCCTTCGCGCCCGTTGCGCTTGTTCAAGCGTAACATCAACTCTACATTCTCTAAAGCGGTCAGATAAGGGACCAGATTGTTAGCCTGAAACGTGAAACCGATCTTCTCTCGTCGAAACAGCGTGCGTTGTTTATCATTCATTTGGTTGAGGTCCTGCCCGTCGATGATCAGTTGACCGTCAGTTGCATTCAATAAGCCAGCCAGCATAGCCAGCATCGTAGTCTTACCAGACCCACTGGGTCCAACCAAACCGATAAACTCCCCGGCGCCAACACTGATCGAAACCCCATCGACAGCCTTTACCACTAAATTGCCGCTTTCATAAATTTTTGTCACATCATGTGTTTCCAAAATATTCTTCGTCATATCAATTCCTTCAACTTGTAACTTGTAACTTGAACCCCTATTCCTACATCCCTAACGCTGTCAAGGGTTCGACCTTGAGAGCAAGCCGAATTGACACCATCCCGCCGACAGGCCCAATCAGCAGCAACGCGGCCAGCGCGGTCAGGATGGATGTGCCAGTAAACAATACTGGGATTCCAGCGGGTAATCCCATTGCCAAACCGAGTGTGCTCAACCCGCCCAAGCCGACACCGAAAAGGGTTACGAAGATGATTTGCATAACAGCTGCGTTGGCTACTATGTGGTTGGATGTGCCGATAGCTTTGAGCATGCCAATTTGTGGTACTTTCTGCAGCGTCTGGATTTGGAAGAAGCCGCCAATGACGAGGATGCCGATCAAAAAGGTGAATCCTTTTTGGGTGTTGAGCGTATTCTGCTGGGCTGCATATCCCGGAGCGGACTTGTATGCTGTCACAATATCAGTGACTTCAATGCCGTCAATCCGATCTTCCAGAAAACCAGACATAGATTCCATAGCTGTTGGATCGACCAATTTCACAGCCAAGATATTGGGGATTATGGGAGCGCCGGTACTTTCGACTTCTGCCTTGGGACGCACGTCATCCCAAACTTGAAGAGAGACAAAGATCGAGGGCTGGAAGAAGTATTGCTGTCCATCACTGATACCTGTAATTTTGAGCTGGAAGAACTCATCATCTGTGCCCTGGGTAGATTTTAGGGTCAGCGTATCGCCAACCTGTACGCCAGCTTCTTCGGCAATGCGTTGATCGATGACCACTACCTTGCCCTGTTTGGTGCGGATGGGTTCGCCTTGGTAGGCTGGGGGAGAGCCAGGTTTTCCGGGCTCTACACCAACTAATGAAACATCGATGTCTTCGATGCCATCTGCGAATACAAGTGTCGTGTTGCTGAAAGCGATCGCGCCAACATCTGCAACCCCGTCCCAGCGGCGCACATTTCGGAGGGCATCATATTCCAGGCGGCTCTCGATGGTGGAGTAGCCAGTATCTTCCTGGAAAACCAATACCTGGGCGTCGATCTTCTCAAGATATTCCTTGTTTGCGGATGCCAAGCCTTCGCCCAACCCTGCAGTAAAAAGTACCAAGAAGGTGATCAGAGCGATCACTAGGCTGAAAAGGAAGAAGCGTCCTTTGTTGCGCCAGATTTCTTTGAAACTTAGATATATTGCCATTTTCTCCTCTAATTCCGGATTGCTTTTGTTGATTATGGACTAATATTATCAGAGATAACATATATTGTCAATGTATTGCACAGATATATTTCATGAGTGTTTGATGAGAAATACTCAGAAGTTTCACTTCCTGAAGAAGTGAAACTTCTATCAAAAAGGAGTTAATGGTATTTGAATAAATTCGTTTGATGATGTTTTATGCGTTACTCGGGGGTTGTAATGCTCAATTAATTTGACATAATCACTCCATATATATAAAATAGTCTGAATTAGTATGGCGTGGGCGGGGCATGACTTCTTGTCTGTGAGGTGATAAGATGAAATTCGCGCCGGATCGTGAAAAACAAAAACAAGTTTATATGGATTACTTCACCAACCGTGGCATCGATACCAGTTGTATCGTTTGTGGGAGTGAAGATTGGTTCATCGGTCGCACAGGCCCCGAGTTTGATGTGGAAGGTGAGCGAACCATCATTCCTGTGGAGTTGATCTGCAATTTCTGTGGTCGCATTGCCCTTTATGATGCCTGGGTGATCGGCCACGATTAGGGAGTCTCATGAAAAAAGTATTGCTCTTTGCCGGAACACGCAAAGGCGGATTGATCTTCACCAGTGATGAATCGCGCCGTCAATGGGATGCCAGTGATTTGCATTTCAAAGCCTGGAATATGATGCATATGATCATGGACCCGCGTGATCAGCGTATTCATGCCTCTGCTGTTCATGAAGTCTTTGGACCCACTACACATTACTCTGATGATTTTGGCGATACCTGGACCCAAGCTGAGCAACCCCCAACCTTTGAGCATCCGTCCGCTACCCCTCGTCCCATTGGCACCCCAGCCGAAGCACGTGAACTCGATGAAGCCCTTCAAAAAAAGGAAGAAGTGCTCAAGGTGTGGAAGATCCAGCCTGGTTTGGAGAAAGATACTTTATATGCCGGCGTAGAACCAGCTGCGCTTTTCAAATCTACGGATCGGGGCTTGAGCTGGCAGATCAACCAGGGATTGTATGACCACCCTCATCGGGCAGACTGGTTTCCCGGTGCAGGCGGCTTGTGTCTGCATACCATTGTGCCTCACCCTACCGATTCTGCGCAAATGTGGCTGGCGATTTCAACGGGCGGCTGCTATTACACTTCCGATGGCGGTGAAACCTGGAACCCTCGTAATAAGAATGTGCGGGCAGATTTCCTTCCCGAAAAACTCCCGGAGTATGGACAGTGCGTTCATAAGATCGTCATGCACCCTGATAATCCTCAGCGTTTATACCAGCAAAACCATTGTGGCATGTACCGCAGCGATAATGGCGGCGAATCTTGGATTGACATTGGTGAAGGCAAGCTCCCCAGCCGGTTTGGCTTCCCCATTGTCGTGCATCCCCATGAGCCAGAAACCATCTTCCTGGTGCCTGAAGAGAGTGACCAATTCCGGGTCAGCCTGGACTATAAATTCGTCGTCTGGCGCAGCCGCGATGTTGGGGAGACCTGGCAGCCGATGACGAATGGCTTACCAGAGCGGGCGTATCTGGTCGTGCTCCGCGATGCAATGGCGACAGATACCTGCGAGGATGCCGGTATCTATATCGGTACCAGCACCGGACAGATCTTCTTTAGCAAAGATAGTGGTGAAAGCTGGGAGTTGATTGCAAATTATTTGCCCCCAATTTCCTCGCTGGAAGCGATTGTGATTGAATAAAATCAGGACTTACGCACTTGGGGGACATTGAGCATTTTGACACCCAACGCGGTTGGGTTCCTACCCTGGAAATGCACGAACGGCGTAAGTCCTTAAAATAAAAGACCCCGGAAGTTTCGAAACTTCCGGGGTCTTGAAGAATTGGGGGTTTTTATGGCTCCGCAGTAGCCTCAGCCTCGGGTTCAGCTTCGGCCTCGCCAGCCTCAGGGGTAATAGGCTCTGAGAGGGCTGCGGCCTCATCAGCGGTTTCAGGCATACCTGCTAATACCCATCGTTCGAACATATCGATATATTCTGCCTTGAGTTCTTTGCTGGGTGGCATTGGCCCGATGATCTCTTCTCCACTGGCGCCGTAGATTGATTCACGGTACAGCGTGACGATGATATAACTCTCCAGGTCACCAGCGATGACATTCTTATCGGCATTATCACCAGTGGTGAGGATCTCTTCGTAGCTTTGCATCAGATACTCATTGTTCTCTTTGCCAGGTCGGTGGCAAGAGACACAGTATCGTTTGGCAACGGCCGAAATGTGTACTTCGTAAGATGGGACTTCGCCTTCTGCTAGCGAGGGGATGCCTAGGATGGCCTCTTCGGGGATTTCAGCGCGCTCATCCCAGGTATAGCGCATAAAGGTCACAATGGATTCGATCTCGCTGCGTTGCAGCTCGCCGCCGTACCCAAGACCGTAAGGCGGCATGCCCAGATCTTGCTGGCCGAAATCGATGATGTTGTAGAGTGTCTCATCGGTGCGGGTCCACATTTCGTCAACGCTGCTGATGGATTTGACAAATGTGCCATCTTCGATACCTTCTACGCCAATGATCTCGCCGCCATCCCCTTCGGGCTGGTGGCACTCGGAGCACCAAATGGAATATAGATCTTGCCCCTGGATGACTTGTTCAGCAATGGAGCCAGCCAGGGCAACTTCTTCTTGTTCGGGGGTAGTGATCACAGCACGCACAGTCAGTCCGACAATGCCTATGACTACTAGGCTCATTACAGTGACACCCACCTTACGCTTTTTCCAATTGCGGTAGGGATTCTTGTCGATTAAGGGAAGCAAGAACAACACCACAACAGCGATACCTGGAATTAGCGCTGTGCCTACCCATTCGATGGCCCCTGGGATAAATTTCAGGAATTCGAACAAGAATAGGAAGTACCATTCTGGGCGTGGGATGTAGTTCGCATCGTTAGGATCAGCCTTGGGTTCTTGGGCAACCCCAAAAAAGGCAGCCAACCCAATCAGGAGTATGAACAGCCCAAATGAAACGATTAGATCTTTATAGATGATATCAGGCCAAAATTTGACACCCTTTTGTTTTGCAGCCAGATATTTCTCGTGATATTTTTTCTTGAATTCTTCGTTCACGTCAGGTCTCCTTGGCTCTTATTCTTCCTCGCTGGGGATATTGGAGATACCCAGACGGATGACGAGATACATATGGACGCTGATCAGCAGCACAACCCCTGCGGGCAATATCCAGATATGAGCGGAGAAAAATCGTGCCAGTGTTACTGCGCTGATATCTGTGCCTCCCCGCAAGGCTTTTAGCAAGAAATCCCCGATAAAGGGTACAGTGCCAACAATTTCAGTTCCCACTGTGGTTGCCCAAAAAGCTCGTTGATTCCAGGGGAGCAGATAGCCAGTGAAGCCCATTCCTAAGGTGAGCAGCAGCAAAAGAACGCCCGTAAGCCAGGTGATTTCTCGGGGATATTTATAGGCGCCGTAGAAGAAGGTGCGCAGCATGTGGATGAATACGAATATCACCATCAAGCTGGCCCCCCAATGGTGCATTCCCCGGATCAGCCATCCAAAGGCGACTCCATTCATAATATATTGAATGCTGTCATAGGCCTTATCGGGTGAGGGAACATAATACATGGTCAAAAATATGCCAGTGATACCCTGCATTACTGCCAGGAATAAACTCGCGCTGCCCAAGGTAAACCACCAATTCACCTTGGGTACTTTGCGATCTAAAACTGTTCCGTAAATTGCCTCGAGGCCGAGGCGTTCATCTAGCCAAGCAAAGAGTTTTTCGACCATGATTACCCTTCCGTCAGGTGAATGAGAATGTTGCCATCTTCGATCTTGAACTCAAATTCGTCCATTGGCCGAGGTGGTGGCCCATAGACGACTTCGCCTTCAAGTTCGAATTGGGCATCGTGGCATGGACAAAGGTAGCCGTGCACTTCTTCGTCCCACTTGACTCGGCAACTCAGGTGGGTGCACACATTAGAGAGAACCTTCATCTCGGTTTCTGATTTTCTCACCACGAAAACACCATAGCTGTTGGTTGTGCGTTCCCAGCCATTGACTTTTGAACGAGTGAAGCTGAACAATGTCGGGATGCCGATGGGGTATCCATCTAAGGCCCCCAGAGAAACCCAATCATCAACTTCTTGCGTCTGCAGCGCGGGAGAGATGATGTACCCAATGATGGGCAACCCAATGATTGCCCCCATAATAGACCCCAAGAAACCCGTCACGATTTTTGCAAACTCGCGGCGACTTAGATTGGGTGAAGAGGTCTTTTTTGCCATGCGTACCTCCTGATAGGCTTCTTAACGTTTGTGGCTCCTTAGCGAAATGGCGAAAGAGGGCATGTGGCGCGAACCCTGCGAACACCTTTCGTTTGGGAGAACGTAGCCCGCTGGCTACATCCGAGCTGTACGTATTTTAATGGAATTCCTCAGATTAGTATTATAAAACAGAAGATTGGGAATGTTGAGGATACCTGAAACCAACAATGCATGTAATCTGTCACTTAATCCTTACATATTATGATGCCATAATTACCTTGGCTGAAACCGCATCTTGCGAAGCGAGTATAATATCGGGGTTCTCAATTACCAACTACATTTCACCTCATAACAAGAGGAGGCTCTTATGGCGCTTGACAGAAAGGTTGGATTCTTTGAAGGCTTGAGGTACAAGGGAGGGGGTCCAATGTTGGCCTGGATTCTTCACCGTATATCAGGCCTGGGGATGATTATCTTTGTTAGCCTGCATGTAGTTGCCTCGTTTTTCACACAAGAAATGGGCAGCGATTGGGCGATCAGTATCAATATCATCTACGAGTCGGTTTATTTCCAATTATTCATTGTTTTCTCAGTGCTATACCACGGCATTAACGGAATGCGGATCATTATTCTGGATCTGTGGCCGCGCATGTTGGAATACCAAAAAGAAATGACCTGGTTACAATGGTTCATTTTTATCCCTATTTATGGCCTGACCATCTTCATCATGATCCAGCGGTTGATCACTGGTGAGTGACAGGAGGAGAACCATGCAAACAAGAAAAATCCCTCATCCTGGTTGGAATATTGAATACTTGATGTTCTTATTCACCCGTCTCTCTGGATTGGCTTTTTTCCTCTTAGCCATTGTGGGTATGACAGCGGCTTTGATCATGGGCGCTCGCTACCAAATGGATCTTGGAACCCTGATGCGCTGGACCTTTTTCCCCAACCCCAACCACGTGCTTGACAGCAATATCCCAGACGTGACCTTTGGGTGGGCCAATGGTTTCTGGCAGATCATGCAGTTTTTGGTGATCTTCTTTGGAGGAACTCACGGGTTGAACGGTTTGCGCGTTGTGCTGGAAGATTACATTTCCGGCCAGTTCTGGCAAATCCTGATTAAACTACTCATTTTCGTGCTGTGGATCTTCATGATCCTGGTGGCCGTTTTTGTAGTTTTGGCATCATAGGCCTTTTGGAGGATTGTATTTATGAAAACGCATCAATACGAAGTCCTGATCGTTGGGGCCGGGGGAGCTGGCCTCATGGCGGC
>CAYWIC010000188.1:0-8846 GCA_964458115.1 uncultured Anaerolineales bacterium
TTACACAGGTTTTGCGGTGAAACCGGTTGGTTTTATTTCAAACCACAAACCGCAAAACACTTAGGAGTTCTGTAATGAAATTTTTCGACAATCGAATTTTGTGGGGGGGCTTATTGATATTGGCCGGGGGCTTGTTCATGATGCAAAATCTGAATGTCATCCCGAATGCCTGGGGAGCCATCTGGGGATTATTCTTCGGCATTGCTGGGGGCGCATTCCTGTATGCTTTTGTGAGCGACCGCTCTCAGTGGTGGACAGTGATCCCCGGGATCACATTACTCGGCCTGATGGTATTGGTTCTGGCCGACCAGTTCTTCCCCAGCTTTGAAAACCTTTGGGGCGGCGGGATCTTTTTGGGCGGCATTGCGCTTAGTTTTTGGGTTGTATATTTCGTCAACCGAGAAGCCTGGTGGGCGATCATCCCGGCCGGAGTTTTGACAACCTTAGCCATTGTGGCCACTTTAGATAACTTCGTTAATGATGCGGGTTGGATCTTCCTCTTTGGTGTAGGCCTGACCTTTGCCATTGTAGGTGTTCTACCCACCTCTCAGGGAAATATGACCTGGGCTTTCATCCCTGCGGGAATAATGCTACTGTTGGGCTTCTTCACTGCGACACCGTTATATCCTGTGATCAATTACATTTGGCCGGTAGCATTGATTCTCCTGGGCGGATATTTCATTTTTCGCAATTTTCGCACATAGATATACATCGTAGAGAAAAAAACGAGAAATTAGGGTGTCTCCCCCACACCCTAATTTCTCAGACTTCTCTTACTTGGTTATAGAAGCAACTAAAGGAGTACCAGATGGAAACAAAACTTTTTCGCAGCCAGGAAGACCGCATGTTGGGCGGAGTCTGTGGTGGACTGGCTGAATTTCTGGGCATTGATGCCACGCTGATCCGTTTAGCGTTTTTCTTGCTGCTCTTTGGCGGCGGGGTAGGATTTTGGGTCTACATTGTGCTGTGGATCGTCATCCCAGAGGAGGGTGAAGAACGTGCACCAGATTTTGGGGACCGAATGCGCCGGGTGGGGGATGATTTCGTCGGCGCCGTCAACCGCCCGCACCCTAAATCTGGACTGATCATTGGAGGGGGGCTGATTATCCTGGGGGCGTTGTGGCTGCTGGAATCCCTGGGGATCAACTGGCTTTGGTGGCTTGATTTTGATGTCCTTTGGCCAGCTTTGTTGATCCTGGCCGGGCTGGTCCTGCTATTCCGCTGGAAGCGCTAGAGGAGGGTAAAGATGACAGAAAATCGCAATAGACAATATCGGCGTGGTGGTTTCGTTTGGCCGATCATTCTCATTCTGATTGGTGCGTTATTCCTGATGAATAACCTGGGAATCATAGACAATGTCACCTGGGATTCGATCTGGCAATTGTGGCCACTGATCTTCGTGGCCATTGGACTTGATAGCTTGCTGCGACGCAGTGAGATCGTTGGTCCGGTGATCATGTTCAGTTTGGGCGGTGTTTTCTTGCTGGGCAACATTGGTTGGTTGAACTGGAACGCCTGGGATGCCTTGTGGCGTCTCTGGCCGCTGCTGATCATCGCCGTTGGCCTGGAGATCATGGTGGGCCGACGCTCACCCTGGATTTCTGCCTTGAGTGTGCTACTCATCTTAGCAGTATTGCTGGGATTGCTCTGGTTTGCGGGGGTTGGTTTTGGCCCTCTGGGTGGGCAATCGTTGAATAACGATATCATCTATCAAGAATTGGGAGATGTAACTCGTGCTGAAATTAGTTTGGCACCGGCGGTGGGGCAATTAGTCGTAGATGCGTTGGATGACTCAAAGGCGCTGATCGAAGGCGAAGTCAGCATCGGGCGCGGCCAGAAGGTGTGGAGTAGTTACAAGGTTCAGGGTACAACCGCGGTTTATACCCTGGATACTCGAAATTCGATTCCATTCTTTGGGACGGGTTGGGATTGGGAATTGGGTCTATCTTCAGATGTGCCCTTGGAATTAGAATCTTCGATGGCCTTTGGCGAAATGGACCTGGATCTAACTGAAGTGACGCTTTTAGGATTAGAAGCCAATCAGGCGGTGGGTGAACTTTCGGTCAGCCTGCCGGCCGATGAAAGTATGAACGCAGAAATCAGCCAGGCAGTTGGTCAGATCATCGTCTACGTCCCGGCTGATGCTTCCATACGCATCGAGGTTAGTAAGGCCCTTTCATCACTGACCGTCCCCGCGGATTTTGAAAAGCGCGGCGATTATTACTATTCATCTGATTATGAGGCTGCTGAGATTATGCTCGATCTGGATATCAGCCAGGCTGTGGGCAGCATTGTGGTCCGCTACGATTAGTAACTTATCCTAAAGGAGAATTCTTTCGAAACCCTGGGAGCAGCGCGTACGCGCTGCTCCCAGGGTTTCGCTCTATTGTTATGTCGAAGCTCTGTCCAAAGATCATCTTGGAAGGCACTCGGTTGACCCATAAAACCGAGATCGCCTTCATGCTCAATGAACACCCCAGAATTGTCGGTCAACGCAAGTACCGTTACCATTCACCACTCATTTCCGCAGAGTGGTGCGGGTTTACCAACTTCCCCTGGGGGCGCGGTCTGATCAACTTCGAAGAACAAGAAGAAGCCCAAGCCATGGAAACCTACCATACCTGGGTGCGTCTCTTCGAACTGCAACGTTATTATTCCTGGATCATCGACCGCTTCCACATTTCCACACGCCTTCATCAACTGCAATACCGCGGCGTTGACTACCCTTTCCGTTGGCTCGAGCAGCGCCTGCTGGATTTGGGTTTTCATCTGGTATTCGTCACCCGAACCCCTGAGTCCTTTATCGAGGCGCGTATCCAGAGACTCAAAGTATCTGGCAACCCTTCCCAATACGATGATCTCACAATCTTTGGTCAAGAGCAGGATATGCTGCACAAATTGGTCGGCGAATCTATTTTGCCAACATTGGAGCTGGATATATCGGATGACGATATTCCGGCCGCGGCAGATCGTATCGCCGATTGGCTCGAAGATACGGGGGGCTTATGGGCGAAGTAGGAAACTCGAAGGTAGTCGTTCTGATTTCGGCGGATGCTGAATGGACTGTGGTATGTGACCTCATCCCTGATGCCGAAGTTAAACAATCCCCGTTGGGAGAATGGTTCATAGCAAATCTCAATTCGTGTCATCAACCCCTGCTGTTCTTCCATGGTGGATGGGGCAAGATTGCCGCCGCAGCCTCGACTCAGTATGTCATCGACCGTTGGCAGCCCGAATTGCTGATCAATCTGGGAACCTGTGGAGGCTTCGCCGGCGAGATCGAAAAAGGGGAGATCATCCTGGTTGAGCGCACCGTCGTGTACGACATCTTCGAGCAAATGGGAGATTTCGACGAACACATCGCCCATTATTCTAGCGAGCTAGATCTATCCTGGTTGGGTGATCAATATATCCATGAGGTCCGGCGCACCTTGCTGGTCTCTGGCGATCGCGATCTATTGGTGGAGGATATTCCAAGCCTAATAGCTAATTATGGTGCGGTGGCAGGGGATTGGGAGAGCGGCGCGATCGCCTGGGTGGCTCAGCGAAACAATAGAAAATGTCTAATTTTGCGGGGAGTTACAGATTTGGTAGGATCGGATGGAAGTCTTGCTTATGGGGATCTAGATTACTTTGCTCAAGAAACGAAATCAATTATGAAACGCTTGCTGGCGATGATGCCTGATTGGCTGGAAAGCCAATAATTTCAAGATTTACGCAGTTCAACAAGGGAACCGCGTTTCAAGAGTGGAACTTCTGGGATTAAATGAAATTGGGGGTAAACCTATTTATTTTTACCTTTGCCCTTGTCTTTGTCTTTGTTTTGCCCTGGCGCGTCCCCTGAGTTTCCTGGAGAATCGTTTGATTGACCAGGAGCCTCACCGGAATTACCAGGAGACTCATCTGATTGACCTGGTGGATCTTCGTCCTTGTTTTGTCCTGGTGCATCACCGGAATTGCCAGGAGACTCATCTGATTGACCTGGTGGATCTTCGTCCTTGTTTTGTCCGGGTGCGTTCGCTGAGTTGCCGGGCGATGCATCCGTTAGTACGGTTGGTTCATCATCTTTGTTCTGTCCCGGTGCATCCCCAGAGTTGCCCGGGGATTCATCCGTTTGATCAAGTGGTTCTTCGTCATCATTATCCCAAGGATACACAATTGCGACGGCGGGAGTGTCACCAGAATTGTCCGGTGAATCGCCAGAATCACTTGGAGTGATGTCAACGGTGGGGTCCAAGACTTCAGGTTGGTCGTTCGTGTCTGGGGGGAGCGCGGAAGATGAGTCGTCTTCAGCACCATCATCATCGTCATCGACGAATGCTATATTTTTATCGCTAGTTGGTGGTGAAGCGCCAATTGCCTCTTCTTGATTATTTGGATTTGCATTAGGGATAGGAGCTTGCAAACTCTCCTTGAATTCCGCTAATCGATCAGCAACTTCGTCATCTGAAGCAAGATCATCGCTCAAAATATCTTCAACGATAGCCAGTGAGATGGGGCGAAACGATAAATTTTGGTCCGCGCTGTAATTTGCTTGTGTATTGGCACGCAAGGAAATAGCAACAAACTCACTTCCTCTGGAAGGTCTGATCCCTTGTGCAAACACAGATGCCCAAATCCCGCTCATCACCAAAAAGGCCAAGAGCAAAGCCAGCACCCATTGAGCGCGCATGTTTGACCAATTAATTCTTTGGGGGATAACTATTTCTGCCAAGGTTTCTTTCTTCTCTATGCTCTAATGTTACATTCTCATACTACCATATATACAATTAGGATTTACTTACAGTAATGTAATCTTTAATTCGCCTAAATTTTGTTGTGCCAATGCCGGCGATTCGCTTTATTTCTTCAATATCAGAGAAATTTCCCTGGGTGTTTCGGTATTCAATGATCCTGTTGGCGATTTTCGAATTGATCCCTTCCAAGATCGTCAAATCTTCAATGGTTGAAGTGTTGATATTTACCTGGATTTGTTGAGGGGCTTCAATTTTTATTGGCAATAGACGATAAACCTTAACCGGTTCTGATTTCCCTTTAAACATATGACTGCCCATGGATGTGAACATAAATTCATGGCGATATTTGCCTAAGGCTTCGTAAGTGTCCTGGCTGATTATGGCGCTGGTTTCGCCAATTTCTTTGGTTAGACTTTCCAGTCGTTGGGTTACATTAACAGTATCCCCAATAATCGAATAATGTAGCCTGTCCGCAGTGCCCATACCACCTGCAGCAACTTCTCCAGTGTTGATACCAATACCAGTCACTAAAGGAGGTTCGCTCCTCTCCAGACGTTGGATGTTCATCGCTTTTATGGCCTGGAGGATATCGACTGCAGCCATGCAGGCTTGCCGTGCACTTTCTTGAGGTTCTAATGTCAGTGGCAGAACACCGAAAAATGCCATCACTGAATCGCCGACGAATTCGTTTGTTACGCCATCGTAAGCATTGATGATCGGAACGACCTCACCCCAATATTGGTTGAGCCAGCCCAATACCGTTGTAGGTGCCTCGCTCTCTGCGATGATAGTAAAACCACGAATGTCGGTAATCATTACTGAAGCAACTGTGTTTTGTCCTTCTAACCTTAGATTGCCGGATTCAAGTCCCTTTCTAAGCTGATCGCGAACCTGAGGAGTGATCGTGCGTCCAAGCAGATCCCGGTAAATCTCTCCCTCTTTTAGATGGGAAACCATATAGTTGAATGTGTGAGCCAAAACAGCCAGCTCATCATCCCCCTGAGGTTCAACGGAAACATCCCACCTGCCCTGGCTGACCTCGGAAGCTGCCGTGACGACCTGTTTTAGCGGTTGCGTGATCCTTCTGGCTAAGAATATACCAACGACGACTATCAAGAGTAACCCTAGCGTGGCTAATATATAAATCTGGAATTGGGTTTGCTGACTAGGATGAACCAAGAAATGTTCGGCTAATGATACACCTACCAATCCTAAATCTTGCCCCCCCCGAACTTCCCATGGACTTAGGATTTCACGATACTCGATGCCAGCGACATTCAAAGGTCTCATTTGACTGTCCTGATCCTGTCGCATAAATATCTCTGACACCGACTCATTTGTTAATCTTATGGTTTCTTGCTCTTTGAGAGTGGTGTCCAGGGGATTGCCATTTGAATCATACAATGAAATATGGGCTATTGTGCTTTCTTCACCGAGGAGTTTTTCCCTGGTTTCAGTAACGATGGTCGAAATTGAGCGCCCAACCAGAACCGCACCGACAAGTTGATTTTGATCATCCATAATGGGTCCAGCAATGTAGAAATACTTACCTCTGGGCGTCTGCATCAAGCCGGCAAATTTATCCCCTTGTTCATCGACTTCTTGATTTAACACCTGCTGGACGAATGGAGCTTCCTTGAAAATGTCATCCATTCTTGAAAATTCGTATGATTCGCGTCCACCCCCGGGAATGTGATGAATCGAAATTACCGCTTCTCCTTTTAAGTTTAATATTTCGATGGCCTCTTCCTGATTGTTGATTGCCAATCCCAGCACGAGGTCGCGCAGTGTCTCTACTTCGTAAAGGATGATTGATGTTGCTAAGCCATCGGTGAAAGCGAGAAGTCGTAGAGTTTCGAGGCGATTGCTCTCCTCCTCCACCAACCAGGCTGAGGTTAATTGGCCAACTTCGATTAAATTGTTCACAAACCGTTCTTCAATGGTATCGAGGGCAACTCGACTTACTACATAACCGGCGCCCATCGCCAGCAACACAGCCAACAATAGATAGGGGAGAATGATCTTTAACCGAACGGGTATCCGAACACTGGGAAGTGCAGATTGAATACTCCTACTGCTTATTTCATCTTCAGCGTCACCATGCTCTAGGTTTTCTAAGGCTTGTTCAATCCATATTTTGCTGAATGGTGCCCGAAGAAAAATGTTTACTCCAAACTCTTTTACTTCTAGCTCGCGCGATAAATCTGGATAACGGTTCGATATGATTACATCGACTTCGTAGTATCGTTCTCTTAAACCTTTCAACAACTCGAAAAGAGCATCTTTTGGTAGGTGGAGATCTAGAACCATTAAATCGGGTTCTTCTTGTTGGAGAATAGGAATTGCATCTCCAATTTCGATAGAAGTGTAGACCTGGTCTCCACGTTGGATGAAAATATCTGTGAGAGTTTGAGCGGTTTCGATCTCGGATTGAACGATAAGTACCTTCATAGCGACCTGAGAAAGAACTTGTCTGGATTGAGATGCTAACAATCAAATGTATAACTCAAATAGCATATAAATCATACCAAATTGGTGAAAATGCGTAAACCAAACCTCTGTACTGGTTCGCGGATTCCTTAAAGTCCAGCACCTAAAAATGCGGTAGTAATAATTTGGGTAGCAAGCCAACCGCGCTGGCGATCGAATCAGGCAAAAAGCTGCTTTTGGGTCCCGCCCAACACGATTGGGCTGCATAACCGCGTCGGATTATGTTTCGAAACTACGACTTTAAGAATGCCGTGGAACTGGTCATTTGCAAAACGTTGGTTATAGCATTGAGCCCCCCCCGTATTACCCTACTTCCCTCTGAGAAGCCCGAACGAGAGATATCAATCCTGAGTATGGTAATATAATTCCACTCAGCTATGGAATGGATCCTAAATTTCTGGCCGAGCAGTCATGTTTCGATATAAGCTAAAGGTGACATGGTGAAGCTTTCATCTTCCTGGGAAGAGTTATTTCCACAAAATCTCTTAGATGCGTTTCCCGAAGCCATGCTCATAATGGGCAGCGATGGTCGCATTCGTCGGGTTAATGCTCAGGTGGAGTCTCTATTTGGATACCTTTCTGAAGAGATTATTGGCCAGGAGATAGAAATGCTAATTCCTGAGGTCAATCGAGTAGACCATATTAAATATCGGAGTGACTATTTTAATGCTCCAAGATCTCGCCAAATGCGCTCAGGGATTGAATTTACTTGCCAAATGAAAAATGGACAGGAGTTTTACTCAGATATTTCTCTCAGCCCTATCGAGGTCGAAGGGCAGTGGCAAGTTTTTTGCAGTATCAGAAACATAACCCCTAGTGTGGATACAAGAGCCGCTCTGGCAGAGAAAGTAAAGCAACTCGAAACTATTAATGAAGTTGGCCTGGCAGTATCTTCTACCCTGGATGTTGATAGCCTGCTACGTTTGATCGTGGAACAGTCTGCAAAAATCATCGACGCTGCGAGTTGTGCGGTATTGCTTCCTGATAGTGAAACTGGTGAATTGGTTTTTAGAGCGGCTATTGATGACGTTGTCGGGTTACGGGTCCCTGCTGGAGAAGGAGTTGTTTCTCGGGTATTAAAATCAAGGAAGCCTGAGATAATTAATAATGTTCTCAACGACCCAGGGTATTACCCAGATATTGGAATAAAAAGTAATATCCAAATACAATCAATGATGGTCATTCCCTTGATTGTAGATGGTAAATCAATTGGCGCCCTGACGGCTGTGAACAAAATCGATGGAGACTTTAGCGAGGACGATTGTGAGTTGCTCGTAACACTAGCAAGCTATGCTGCGACTTCTTATGAAAATGCGCAACTCTACGATCAAGTTCAGCGCTACGCACAAGAGCTAGAAGTGGAAGTTGCAAAACGGACGGATGCACTGCGGAGTTCCCAGAACTCATTGAAACAGCGCAATCTTGAGTTGAACCGTTTATACCGCGCCTCAGAGACATTGGTCTTTACTAGTGCACCGGTGCTAGAGGATATCGCAGAGATCATCGTAAAGACGGTTTTGGCAGAGTTTGGGAAATCCAATTGCAGCATTCTTATTACAGAACCCGGCCTGATTGACTGACAAATCTTTTAGGGAGTGCTCCCCAAAACCTAGAAAATAG
>CAYWIC010000189.1:0-8807 GCA_964458115.1 uncultured Anaerolineales bacterium
GGTGTGGATCGATGGCTAATTGATGACCGGTGCTGCTAAACAACTAAACGAAACCCGCGCAGAAATAGGCATGGTTTTCCAACTCTTCAACTTGTTCCCACATCTGACAGCAATGGAGAACGTTACCCTTGCGCAGAAGGTGGTGCGCGGTCGCTCGAAGGAAGAAGCTAAAAATATTGCCATGCAACAGCTTCAGCGGGTAGGTATCCCAGAGAAAGCCGACTCATACCCTAGAAAACTCTCTGGTGGTCAGCAGCAGCGCGTGGCCATCGCCCGCGCCCTAGCAATGAATCCCAAGATCATGTTATTCGACGAGCCTACCAGTGCCCTGGACCCCGAGATGATCAAGGAAGTCCTGGATGTGATGCTCGACCTGGCCAGCGAGGGTATGACTATGGTCTGCGTATCCCACGAGATGGGTTTCACCCGCTCGGCCGCTGACGAGATCATCTTCATGGATGAAGGGCTGATCGTCGAGCATACAACACCGGATGGCCTCTTCAATAACCCGCAGCACGATCGCACCAAGCTTTTCCTATCACAGATCTTACAGCATTAGAACGCAATAGAATATAGATTATTTTACAAATGCGTGCTAGGTAAAGCTCCAGCACGCATTTGTATTTTTCCACTTTGCAAGTGGCTATATGACCAATTTTCCCAAAGATGCTGGCTTGTCACTATCGGCCCTTTCGGCAATATTGCGAGCCAAATTTTCATAATATCCCACCGAATTAGGTGGATCTTCATGAGACCCAACCACTCTATAGCTTGGTGATTCTAGAATAATCGAAGGGGAAGAATGATACTTGGTATGTAAATATTCCAAGGTCTGTTCATAGTAGCTTTCTAAGCTATCACCTTGAAGAATAATTATCTTTGTCATGGTTTGCTCCTTCATATCATTATGATCTCTTGAAGATTCTCTAGGAATTGCCGGGGTGATCCCACGGCGTTTCCCGTAGACCTCGTTTGAATGAAACTTTGAAATTTATGGATAGCGCATTCGGATCATAGATACCAGATTATAGAACATATGTTCTGTTTTAGTCAAGCACAGACCTCTTTTGTCCACTGCTCTCTTGCAAGCCCAGCAACGAGGGATGTGGAAGCAAAAATTTGGGTAGCAAGCCAATCGTTCGACTGAGCCGTTTGTCCCGCTCACGACGGGACTCACGATGAAGCCGCGTTGGAATATGAATCAGACAAAAAGTTGCGACCTGACAGCGCCCAACAAAGTTGGACTGCATACATCTGAAACACCAGATCAGGCATCTGGAATGTCCCGCAATGTTTCAGGTATAATTCACCCATGCTAAACGAGGCGCCTTACGAGGCTATCGATTATCTAATTATTGGACACCTGTCCAAGGACCGCACACCTGAGGGATTCCGCCTGGGAGGTACAGCTGCCTATTCAGCGCTGACCGCGCGTGCCCTTGGATTGCGGGTTGGCATTGTCACTGCCTGGAGTGAAGATCTGGTACTCAAGGAATTGCATTCTATCCCCATCGCAGGCGAAACGGCTGACCAAAGCACATCTTTCGAAAATACCGAAATTGCAGACACCCGACAACAAATCATCCATCACCATGCCCCAATGCTCGATTATTACCATATTCCCGAGCCCTGGCGTGCAGCGAGCATCGTCCACCTCGGGCCTATTGCCCAAGAGGTCGAGCCTTCGATGGTTCGACATTTCCCCGAAGCCCAAATTTGTCTCACCGCCCAGGGTTGGTTGCGAGATTGGGACGAAAGCGGGCATGTCTATCAGTCTGAATGGCCTGAAGCCTCGTACGTGCTCGATCACGTCGACGCAACTGTGATTAGTCTCGAAGATATCTCCAGCGATGAGACCCGCATCGAGGAAATGACAGAGATCGCTCAAATCCTGGTTGTCACCGAAGGAGAACAAGGGGCGCGCGTGTTCTATCAAGACGAGGAACGCTGCCTCCCAGCGCCACAAGCTAATGAAATTGATTCCACAGGTGCTGGAGACATATTCGCAACAGCCTTTTTCATCCATCTTCAACGCACTGGCAACCTCTGGATATCAGCGGAATTCGCGAACCGCATCGCCTCAATTTCCGTGACTCGCCCTGGCCTGGATGGCATCCCCAGACCTGATGAGATCTACTCCGCATATTCAACTCAAATGAAGGTGTAATCATATGGGAATTGTATACGCTATCGCCAATCAAAAAGGCGGTGTTGGAAAAACCACAACCGCCATCAACCTGGGGGCCTACTTGGCTGAAAACTATAAGAACGTCCTTTTAGTGGATATCGACCCCCAGGCGAACGCCACGTCATCGATTGGCGTCGATAAAGACAATATCAAAGGTGGTACGTACGAAGCACTTATTGGTACCCAAAATGCCAGAGACAATATCCTCCATAATCCTAGGTTGAAAATGGATTTACTGCCATCCACGCCTGCGCTCGCAGGTGCCAGCGTGGAATTGGTCAATGAGGAAGGACGTGAACAACGTCTAAAGATCGCCATCGAGGATCTGATCGATTCGTACGACTATATCTTGATCGATTGCCCTCCAGCCCTGGGAATTTTGACGCTCAATGGATTGGTGGCCGCCATGGATGGCGTAATCATCCCTGTGCAATGTGAATACCTGGCACTGGAAGGTCTTGGACAATTGATGCAGACCCTGAACCGCATTCGCAGCTCTGTCAGCCCCAACCTATCCATCCGGGGGCTACTGCTGACAATGTTCGACCCACGCACGAACCTTTCCAGCGATGTGGTTGCGGAAGTTCAGCGTTATTTCCCAGATCAAGTTTTCAATGCTATCGTGCCGCGCAGCGTCCGGATTGCTGAAGCGCCATCGTACGGTATTCCCATTTCGATCTACGACCCCAACTCTACAGGCGCTGAGGCCTACCGAGAACTGGCCAAAGAGATGCTGGCCGCCGATGAACCCAAAGTTCCCGCGTTTGTAGAGACATAATCTATTGCAGGTGAGCCTATGCAGCGTAAACGCCCAGGTCTAGGAAAAGGTCTCGATGCACTCATCCCCCTGGATGATGCCACCACACCAGCATCCCAATCGGAGGCTGAAGGTGCGCCCGCAGCTTCGGGAGTAGCACAGATTCCGGTCGCACAGATCAGCCCAAACCCCCGTCAGCCGCGCGCCCAGTTTGACCCCGAGGGAATCACCGAGCTAGCCATATCTATAAAGGAGCATGGTGTCCTCCAGCCGCTGATCGTCACTCAAGATGCTCAAACCAAAGCCTATATCTTGATCGCTGGGGAACGACGGCTTCTAGCAGCGCAAGAAGCTGGGCTTGAGGCGGTCCCTGTGATATTGCGCGAGGCAACCGATCAAGATCGTCTAGAAATCGCGCTGATCGAAAACGTGCAACGTGCCGATCTCAGTCCATTGGAAACTGCCGAAGCGTACCGACAACTGGCGGATGATTTTAAACTGGCCCATGGTGTGATTGCCGAACGTGTGGGGAAAAGCCGGGTTGCAGTAACCAATACGCTGCGGCTGCTCAATTTACCCCCCAGCGTAAAACAAGCCCTGGCACAGGGCAAAATTACCGAGGGCCACGCCCGAGCGCTGCTGTCCCTACCTAGCAGTCAGGCGCAGGCAGCTGCGTTGCAGACTGTAATCGACAAAGAACTAAATGTCCGCCAAACTGAAGCCCTGGTACGCAAACTTACCGGCGAAAAACCTGATACACCGCCCAAACCCGCTCCAGCGCCTGAGCTGATTGAATTGAAAGAGCGTCTGGAGTCTTCCCTGGGGACAAAGGTGAACTTGAAACATGGGCCGAAAGGCGGCACCATCACAGTGCATTATTATTCAGACGAAGAGTTGGACAGCTTGATCGCGAAGTTCTTAGGAAACGAATAGGGGCGGCAAAATGATCATCCTTCATAACGCACGGATTTACACGCTAGACGATAACATCCCCAGCGCCACAGCGATTGCTATTGACAATGGCCGCATCTTGGCCCTGGGTGAAGATGACGAGCTTCTGACTCAGTTTGGGCGTGGGGCGCGGACCTTTGACCTGGGTGGACAGCCGGTGATCCCCGGACTGATCGACGCCCATGTGCATTTGCATCATTACGCTCTAAGCCTGCAAAAGATCGACTGCGAAGTCCCCACTCTGGCGGAGTGCCTGCACAGAGTCACCGAGCGCGCCCAAACAACTCCTCCTGGTGAGTGGATTCTGGGGCACGGATGGAATCAAAATCTTTGGCCAGAGGGTTTCCCATCCACAGCAGAACTGGATGAAATCACACCAGATAACCCAGTCTACCTGACGCACAAATCACTTCACACTGGGTGGGCCAACAGCGCTGCGCTGCGCGAAGCCGGCATTACTTCGAACACACCCGACCCCCACGATGGAGAAATCCAACGTGACGTACAAGGCAAACCGACAGGCATATTTTTGGAGGGGGCTATGTGGTTGATCTACAAAGCCATCCCCGAGCCTCGCGGGGATGAACTGGGAGATGCCATTCTCTATGCCCAATCCAAACTTTGGGAGTTGGGCCTGACCGGCATCCATGATTTTGATGGTCCAGTTTGCTTTGATGCGTTGCAGCGCTTGAATCAAGAGGGACAATTACGCCTTCGAGTAGTCAAGAACATCCCTGTTGATCATTTATCGAACGCCAGCGCGTTGGGACTGCGCTCTGGTTTTGGCAATGAATACTTGCGCATGGGAGGCATCAAAGCCTTTGCCGATGGCGCACTGGGCCCACACACTGCCGCCATGCTGCAACCGTACGAGAACGACCCGGAAAACTTGGGCATGTTACTATTGGACGCCGAAGAGATCCTGGAATATGGTCAGGAAGCCTCCAGCGCCGGTCTCTCGATGACGGTGCATGCCATTGGGGATCGGGCTAACCATGAAGTACTAAATGCCTTTGAACGGCTTAGGGAATTCGAGAAAACCCTAAAGGTTTCAGAAACATTTAGGGCTTCAAGACATCGCATCGAGCATGTCCAACTCCTCCACCCCGAGGACACACCCAGATTGGCGAATCTTGGCATCATCGCCTCTATGCAGCCGATCCATGCCACTTCGGATATGTTCATGGCAGACCAATACTGGGGAAAACGCGCTGAACACGGTTATGCCTGGAAAAGCCAACTCAACCACGGCGCGGTGCTGGCATTCGGATCGGATGCTCCTGTCGAGTCGCCCAACCCCTTCTGGGGATTGCATGCTGCGGTCACTCGTCAACGTCCGGATGGCAACCCTGGTCCAGAGGGCTGGTACCCTGAACAACGATTGAGCTTCACTGAAGCATTACGGGCATACACCTACGGCGCGGCTTACACCGCCGGGACAGAAAATCAGCAGGGGAAATTATCTCCTGGCTACTGGGCCGATCTGGTCGTGCTAGATACAGATCCCTTCACTTGTGAACCAGAAATCCTGCATCAGATAAAGCCGCATAAGACCATGGTTGGGGGTGAGTGGGTCTACTAAACTTACGATCATTCTTGCTTGGGGAATATCAGGTCTCGGCCCGATTTTGATAATTCTTATCGAGCCAATGATGGTACTCTGTCTGTTTGCGAATTGCCGCTATCCAATCTTGATTTTGCAAATACCACTCTACAGTCTTTGCCAAACCACTTTCTAGAGATTGGCTTGGCTGCCAGCCTAATTCTGCCTCGATCTTGCGGATGTTCATGGCATAGCGGCGGTCGTGACCCGGCCGATCGGTCACAAATTGGATCAGCTGGCTGTGAGGCATATAAGGCGATTTTGGAAGCAACTCATCCAAAATTTCACAGAGCGTGTTGACGATCTCGATATTCGCGGGCTGGTTGTCCCCACCGACATTGTACACTTCCCCAAAACGCCCATTCCGTAAAACTGCTAAAATCGCCCTACAATGATCCTCAACATATAGCCAGTCTCGGATCTGCTGGCCATCCCCATAAACAGGTAGAGGCTTCCCTTCAAGGGCGTTCAAGATCATCAATGGGATCAATTTTTCAGGGAATTGCCGCGGCCCGTAATTGTTCGAGCAATTGGTGATTGTGGCCGGGAAATTGTAGGTATGCACATACGCGCGCACCAAATGATCGCTGGAAGCCTTGGAAGCAGCATAGGGGGAGTTTGGCTGGTATGGCGTTGTCTCCGAAAAGGGCGGGTCGTCAGGCTCCAATGTGCCATACACTTCGTCTGTAGAAATATGATGAAAGCGAACCAGATCTTGACCTTGAGATCTCCCACTTGGCCAATAATCCCTGGCGCTTTCCAGCAGTGTAAAGGTACCAATTACATTGGTCTGTACAAACTGCTCTGGACCCAATATCGATCGATCAACATGTGATTCAGCAGCAAAATGGACGATGGTATCGATCTGATGCTTACGCAGGAGTTCATCCACCAACACCCTTTCACATATATCACCCTCGATAAACGTATGTCTTTTAGGATCAGGCAAATCTTTTAGATTCTCCATGCTCCCAGCATATGTCAAAGCATCCAAATTCACGATCTGAATGCCTGTCTCTTCATTCAATAAATGTCTAACGAAGTTGGAGCCTATGAATCCAGCCCCGCCGGAGATCAGTAATTTTTTCATATAGTATCCTAAATTTCTGCAAACGCCTGGACAATCATCCACCGAGTATCCCGAATATTTTTTTGCTCGAATTTTATCAGTTCATACCCAACCTTTTGTAGTAAATGCACATAATTATGTGTATACGAATATTCTATACCACTCACTCTCGAGTCAGTTTCAATTTGAAAATTAACATTATTATATATGGGCTCTATAAAAAGAATGAGTGAGCCCATGGAAAATGATTTGATCGTAGCCAACAATTGAATTACAGAATCAGGAGATAGATATTCGAGCACACCACCATTGGTATGAAAAAGTGTGTTTGACATGCCATTTTCTCGCACCCATTCCAAGAGATCGGCGCAATAGAATTCGATGTGTTCGAACGAACTGATATTCTTATGTATCTGAGCTTGCGATATATCGATGCCAATGAAGCGCTCCATACGCGGCCATTGCTGGGAGAGATGGTTCAACCATGTCCCATCCCCCGTCCCCAGTTCACAAACAGCATGAATATTTCTTTCAGCGAGTATCGGTACGAGATCCTGGATGATATCCCCAAACGCGGGTATATAAATCTCTTTAGTGCGTTTTCCAGCACTCGTGAAGTAAGTTCTCTGCGATCTCCAAAATTTTTTATGAATAGACTCGAGGACCCCTGGATTTTCTTTTTCTTGCAGTTTGGCGCGATTCCCCAAATAATAACGAATAAGCCTATCAACTATATGGTGATGACGGTCATCCTGCCAGATGTATTCTGGAATGGTAAATTGGTTCATGATTGATTTTGTTCTTCCCAGAAACAGTTTCGAAAAGGCCAGTCCCAATAGATATTTGATTGAAGTTACACTCATCAGCTTTTGCCAAATCGCCAGTTGAAGAACTCGATATGATCGAAATCATTTTCGACTGCTAGTGCTGCTTGATAACCTACTTCGATGTTAATTCCATCCAGTCTCCAGCGAGTCGTTTTTTTGGACTCGTTCAAATAAAAAAAATAAATTCGATATCCGCCGAATTCCGAAACTAAGCTGAACGCCGTCATCGGCTCTGAGAAACCGCACCCTTTCGCTTTTAGATAAGCCTCCTTTCGGCACCAACAATCGAAGAAAGCATTCAACCTACTATTTGAATGTTTTGAATTTAGCCAGGCTCTCTCATAATCTGAGAAGCGCGACGATATGATCTGGTCCAATTCGGACACTGGGCGGATAAATTCGACATCGATCCCAACATGACGATTGGATGTAACACCAACGAATAAAAGTTCACGTGAATTCGAGACATTAAATTTGATCGCCTTTCGAGAGGCAGAAGTCCCTACTATTTCTGGTTTGCCATAAGGACCGATTTCAAATTGAATTTCGCCGGGATCCATTCGATTATCCTTGGCACTCAAGTATTCAGCAAGGATAAATCGCAATGCCGCGTGGGAAAGAATAAATCGATTGCGATGCTTTTCGAAATGAAATCGATCTGCTCGCTCGAGTTCTTCCATTGATAGATATTTGACTTTGTCTTTTGCCTCCGAATGTTGATGATTCAAATTAGTGCGCCAGACATGGACCGTCCCATCACCCAAATTCCAGCCTGGATGGCGAATACTCCTTCCAGAATCAGAAAATATGCCGGGTGAGTCTAATTCCTTAGATATCATCTCTTCGCAATCGCCTGTTCAATCAGCAATTCAAGTTGGTCGACAATCAATTGAGCTTGAGGGTGATTGAAGTTTATGATGTCGTTATGTGTACAAGCATGAGGAACGATAAAAACATTTACTCCCTGATCAGCAATTGCATTCCAAGCAGGGCGATTATACGCGGTTTCCGATTCATCCCCGGCGTAGATAAAATTCAGCTTACCCGCATAATTGATAAGTTGATAGTTTCTAAGGGCAATATCATCAAGCCAGGTGACATCATGTAAGAAACTTGGTAGCGAGCGGTTGCGTGATGTAAACAGAAATTCACAAATTTTCCATTTCAAACGACGGATTTTCCATCGAATAGATTCGCTCACACTTGATTTAATATATCTCATCCAGTACTTCGATTCGTAGCTGAAAATCACTTTAATCCTATCCATTCTTTTGGCGATAAATCGTTCAATAGAAGCCGTCTCAGATGCTAGATTTTCGTTCTCAGGCAAGAAAGTTTCAAGTAAGGTTACCAGGGCCTGGACTTTGCCCATTTTCAAGGAGTGATGGGAAGGCATGAGCCACCTGTGGTAA
>CAYWIC010000190.1:0-8714 GCA_964458115.1 uncultured Anaerolineales bacterium
CGTTATTTGGAACGTCCAACCCGATCAAACAGCGGAAAACATAATAAACCGCCGAAAGGGTGATGGCATACACGGCGTTGACACTACCTTTCTGCTGAGGCGCAGATCCGCTGAAATCCACTACTGCTTGATCCCCTTCAATCACAACTTTTACATTGATCAGTACAGGCTGAGCGACAATGCCGTCATTATCCATATAATCGCTGAAGGTGAATTCTCCATCAGGCAAAGTTTCCAGCAGGCGGCGGGTCATGCGCTCGGTGTAATCCAACATGGCATCCATATAGCGGTTGACTTCTTGATAGCCATATTGGTCGGTCATCTCGCTAAGCCGAGCAGCTCCGCGCTGGTTCGCCCCGATCTGGGCGTTCAGGTCGCCTAGGCGTTCTTCGGGGGTGCGCACATTGGCGAGCAGCAAATCCATGGCTGCCTGGTTTGTCTCTCCAGCCGCAACCAATTTGATGGGCGGGATGATGATGCCTTCTTGGAATATTTCGCGTGCCACCGGCATTGAGCCAGGAGTCATGCCACCAACGTCGGCATGGTGAGCGCGTGAAGCCACGAAACCGATGATTTTGGCCTCTCTCCCTAAGAGAGATGGGATGGGGTGAGGGGTATTGAATACCGGAGAAACTAAAGTGATATCGGGTAGGTGGGTGCCGCCGCGATAAGGATCGTTGAGAGCAATGACATCCCCAACCTGCATCTGGGGAAAATCGCGGATGGCGGCCTCAACGGAGAGCGGCATCGATCCCAAGTGTACGGGTATGTGGGCGGCTTGGGCGATCATGCGGCCCTGAGCATCAAAGATAGCACAGGAAAAATCGCGCCGCTCCTTGATATTAGGAGAGTAGCTGGCTTTGCGCAGCACTGCGCCCATTTCTTCGGCGATGGCCGCGAAGCGGTGTTTGAATACTTCCAGGCGGATGGGATCGTAGGTCATAGTTGATTTATGAATAGATGTTAGACGTTGGATGTTAGAAATTGGATGTAGTGGTAGAAAATGGGTAATGGATTCTAATTTTAAACATCCAATATCCAATTCTAATTTCCAATCTCCAAGATTAGATTTAGATATGGATCGACTCGAGCTGTGTCACCCTGGCCGATCAGGATAGTTGTATCGTTGCGAACGACGATAGCAGGTCCTTGGATTTGGTTTCCAGGCAGCAGCACCTCACCCTGGTAGAAGGGAATCATTTCCGTTCCTTTCGAGAAGGTTACTGGGAAGCTGTCGAGGAGCGCAGTTGACGCATCTGAATCTTCCCTCGGTTGGGGATTGATCTGTGGTGATGGGACCTGCCCGAGTGCCCGCACTCTTAAGTTGACGATCTCAATTTCGCCGTTGGGGCGGTCATAGCCATACGATTGGCGGTGCGCCTGGTGGAAGTCAGCGATGAAGTTCTCACCGAAGGGAATATTTAGTTCGTACGATTGACCGCGGTAGCGCATGTCCAGGGAAGGCTGCAAGGTAATAGCATCTTTTTCAAGCCCTTCATTGAGAAGATCATTCTCTCCTTGGTGCGTGAGGGGAGTAAATCGTTCAAGGATATCCGTGGGGGGACAATCTCCTGGAAGCATGACGGTTTGCGTATAGTCCTTGATTACGTCAGCGGCTAACATGCCAAAGGCGGAAAACGTCGAGGCATACGGAGAGATCAGCACTTCAGGGATATGCAGACGACGTGCCAGGTCGGCTGCATGTAAGCCACCGGCACCACCAAAGGAGAGCAAGGTGAAATCGCGCGGGTCATAGCCTCGCTCTACCGAGATCACTCTGAGGGCGCGTTCCATGTGCGCGTTGGCGATCTCGATCACACCCAGGGCAGTCTCAATCGCGGATAGACCTAATTCATCCCCGACACGTTTCAGAGCTTCTTCGGCCAACTGAGGATAGAGCGGCATGGCGCCGCCGAGGAAATCGTCTGGTGGAATTCGACCAAGAAAAAGGTTGGCGTCTGTAACGGTTGCGAGTAGACGGGGCATTGACGATGGGAGACGGACGATATCTGTTTGCGCTCTTTGGTCTCCGGTCTTCCCATAACACGCCGGGCCGGGGTCCGCGCCCGCACTCTCCGGACCGACACGCAGCGCTCCTCCGGCATCGACATAGGCGATCGAACCACCGCCCGCGCCGATAGTGTGGATATCGAGCAGAGGAATCCCAATGGGATGGCCGCCGACTTCGGCTTCGGTAGTGATCTGGGGTTGTCCATCGATCAATGCGACGTCAGTAGAGGTACCCCCCATGTCGAAGGTGAGAACCCTCACCCCATCCCCCTGGCCTGAAGGTGTGGGTAGGGGTGAGGGCAATGCGAATTCTGCCACATATTGACTCCCCACCACACCACCAGCTGGTCCAGAGAGGATGCAGCGCACTGCGGATGATTTGGCTTCGCTGACGCTGATGCTGCCGCCGTTGGATTGCATGATTTGGAGGGTGGAGGGTGGAGATTGGTGATTTGAGATTGAAGATTTGAAATCAGGTGTGAGTGATATTTCCAGCTTACTGAGATAGCGGTCTAGAACGGGTGACACATAGGCGTTAACCACAGTGGTACTTGTGCGCTCGAATTCTCTGTATTCGGGCAGGATTTCATGAGAGGCCGAGGTGAAGAATCCTGCGGCGCGC
Organism: uncultured Anaerolineales bacterium; assembly: GCA_964458115.1. GTDB lineage: Bacteria > Chloroflexota > Anaerolineae > Anaerolineales > UBA11858 > NIOZ-UU35. The sequence goes on from CAYWIC010000190.1 coordinate 2,633, forward strand.
AGTTTATCGGTGATATGCTGTTCGTGATCTGGATTGACGAACGAGAATAGAAGTACAACTGCCACACTTTCCACTGGTGACTGTTGAATAGAGGATTGGAGGTTGGAGATAGTTTGGTCAACGTTCTGGTCTTCCAGGGCAATGATAACGTTTCCAAGGTAATCGACACGTTCGTCAGCTTCAAGCCGAAGATCTTCTGGAACGAGGGGAGGGACTGGCCGGGAGGCAAAATCATACAATTCGGGGCGGTTCTGACGCCGGATCTGCAGGACATCTTTGAAGCCGCGCGTGGTTACCATCGCAGTTCTGGCCCCCTTTCGTTCTAACAACGCATTCGTTGCCACCGTAGATCCATGAATGATGTTCAACGGCAAGTCAATTCCACTCTTTTTTCTGATCTCTCCCAAACCCAGAAGTACGGCGTCCGCCGGATCGTGAGGCGTTGAAGCGATTTTGAAGGTCTCGATCTCTCCGGTGGAAGGGTCGAAAACGACGAAGTCGGTGAAGGTGCCACCGATGTCAATCCCGATGCGGGTGCTTGAATGCGAGGCTGATGGGGGAGGTTTTTGCATGGCCTGAAGTATAGAAGAGGCCGAGCGAACTCGCAAGAGGATTTCACGGGGATGGTATATAATTACGCGCTGTTGATCGGTAGCCCACCTTGGTCGGGCATGGAGATCACCACGAGAATTCTCAGAGACCCACTTCCGAAGTGCTTGCTGGGAACGAAGAAAGTAATCTTGAACACACAAAACTCACCAATCAAAAATAAGCTGAGATTCCCTAGAGCCTATCTTGCGTTGGGTTTTGGGATCCTGGCGTTGGGTTTTTCCGCGATCTTCGTGCGCGCCGCGGATGCGCCTGGTACGATGACGGCCTTTTACCGCATGACGATCGGCTCGATCTTGGTTGTATTACCCTTCTTGGGGCAAGTTCGGCACAAGCCTATCACCTCAAACCGCCGTGCGATTTGGCTATCCATTCTCGGGGGCATATTCTTTGGACTCGATCTCTCTTTTTGGACAACAGGCATCGTGATGAGCGGGGCTGCCATCCCCACACTGATGGCAAATACCGCTCCGGTTTGGGTCGGTCTGGGAGCTTGGCTCCTGTTTCGTGAAAAACAAAGCGGCAAATTCTGGTTTGGACTGCTCATTGCCATGCTGGGAGCGATGGTGATTTTGGGGAGTGATTTTTCCAAAGCGTCTCATTTTGGGGTTGGTGGCCTATTAGGTTTATGCGCGGCTGTCTTCTATGGCGCCTATTACCTCGTCACCCAACGCGCCCGCTCCCATGTGCGCACTCTGACCTATTTTTGGATCACAACCACATCTTCCGCTCTTTTCTTGTTAGTTGTCAATCTACTATTTAGGCATCCTTTTTTCAATTACGATGCCTTGACGTACTTGAATTTTCTTGGAGTAGGAGTTGTGGTACAGGTATTTGGATGGGTTGCCATAAACTATGCCCAGGGTCATGTACCTGCCGCGGTTGTAGCAACAACCTTGTTAGCGCAGCCGGTGCTGACGGCATTCATCGCCTGGCTGATTTTCGGTGAAGCGCTAACCTTTTGGCAAATCATTGGCGGGGCAGCTGTGCTTGGGGGAGTGTACATCGTGCATCGCAGCAGAGCGAGCGGTAATTAAGGAAATTCTATTCAAATATTGGGTGTGCGCGAGTGCATATCTGTGTAGGATCGATCTATGAGTTCTGAGAAAAAGGTTACTTGGAGCGGGATGCTCAATCTGTTTGTCGTATATTTTGTTTGGGGGAGCACATATCTGGCCATTCGAGTTGCAGTTCGAGAAGGGTCTGGGTTCCCGCCCTTCGCCTTAGGCGCGCTGCGTGTATTACCCGCGGCATTGATCTTGATCGCCTGGGGTGCCGCTACCCACAAGCGAATTATGATATCCCGCCAGGAATTTGTTACGTTGTTGTTTTCGGGTCTGCTGCTCTGGCTCGGTGGAAACGGCCTGGTCAATTGGTCTGAGCAGCGCGCTGATTCCAGTGTGGCCGCGCTGACCATTGCAGCGACGCCCATTTGGGTGGCGATCATCGAGGCGATCCTTGACCGGCGCATGCCCTCAGTACGTTTTATTGGGGCCCTCTTGATCGGCTTTTCGGGAATCGCGGTCCTGAGCTGGCCGGTGTTGCGCACAGGTATTCGGGCAGATATCCTTTCGATCCTGGGTCTCTTAGCCGCGGGCTTCAGTTGGGGATCAGGCACGATCCTGCAGAGCCGCAGACCGGTCGGGGTTCAGTCAGCCGTCAGTGCCGGTTACCAACAACTCTTTGGCGGGATTGGTTTCCTTTTAATATTTGTCCTCAGCAATGAACCCGCTCCAAACCCTGTTCCTGAGGCATGGTGGGCTTGGGGCTATTTAGTAGTGTTTGGTTCGATATTTTCGTTTACGGCTTATGTGCGCGCAGTAGAACTATTGCCCACCAGCGTTGTCATGACCTATCCCTATGTTAACCCCGTCATCGCAGTATTCCTCGGCTGGGTAATCCTGAACGAGCCCATCACAACTTGGACCCTCGCGGGAGCCGTGTTGGTACTATTGGGCGTCGCGGGTATTTTTCATGAACGCCGCAGAAATGGATTGAGAGCGTAGGTCTCGGTTATAATGGTGCCCTATTCACAATCCTCGGGAGCACATTATGCGCACGGTTGATATTATTGTAAAGAAGCGGGATAAAGGCGAACTATCAAAAGAAGAAATCGTATTCTTCATCAACGGCTATGTCAGCGGCGATGTCCCAGATTACCAGGCCTCTGCCTGGGCGATGGCGGTGTTGTTAAACGGCATGACTCCCCAAGAGACCACTGATCTGACACTGGCCATCGTTGCATCGGGGGAAACCATCGACCTTTCTCAGGTGGTGCCCATCGCCGTGGATAAACACTCCACCGGCGGTGTCGGTGATAAGACCACGCTGGTGGTAGAACCCTGGGTATCTGCTTGCGGTCTGCCGGTGGGCAAAATGTCTGGACGTGGTTTGGGTTTCACCGGTGGAACCCTTGACAAGATTGAATCTATCCCTGGGTTCGATATCTCCCTGACGACTGAAGAATTCCTGGAACAAGTCAAGGATGTTGGCTTGGTGCTGGCTGGGCAGACGGCAGATTTGGCTCCGGCCGATGGCAAGCTTTACGCCTTGCGCGATGTCACTGGGACAGTAGATTCGATTCCCCTGATTGCTTCCTCCATCATGAGTAAAAAGATCGCCGGTGGCGCCCACGGCATTGTCCTGGATGTCAAATTAGGCTTGGGCGCTTTTATGGATACCCTGGACGAAGCACGTGAACTGGCATCACTGATGGTCGATATCGCCAGATTGGCGGGCCGTCAGGCCGTTGCCCTGCTCTCCGATATGAACCAACCTTTGGGATACGCCGTTGGCAATGCCTTGGAAGTCAAGGAAGCGATTGAGACGCTGCAAGGTGAAGGACCGGCTGATTTCAGGGGCCATTGTCTCGAAGTGGCCGCTCACATGCTGACCTTAGGCGGGATTGCCGAAAATGTGGAGGCTGCTGTTCCCAAACTTGAAGAGGCTTTGAAGAAGGGCCTCGCCTGGGAGCGCTTTCGCGAATTGGTGATCGCACAGAAGGGAGATGTGGCATATGTCGATAACCCTGACTTGCTCCCCAAGGCCGTCATCGTCGAAGCGGTCGCTGCGCCGCGGTCAGGTTATTTAGCCACCATTCATGCCCGTGAGATTGGAGAAGCTGCCGTCGTCCTGGGCGCAGGGCGTGCCAAAAAGGACGATCCCATCGATCATGCGGTGGGCTTCGAGATCCATCACAAAGTTGGTGATTCTGTCAACGAAGGGGATGTGCTATTCACCGTTCATGCCAGCGATCAGGCCAGACTAGCAGAAGCACGCCAGAGGTTGCTTGCAGCTCACACCTGGAGCGAAGACCCCGTCGAGCCGCTGCCACTCTTTTATGGGGTGATCAGCTAAATTAAGAAGATGTGGACGTATTCACCCCCAATTTCGGGGAGGGGGCAGGGTGAAAAAATAGGTGCGAGTAGCGCTAAGCGCAACTCGCAAATATTTTTTCAAAAAACCCCCCTGCCGGTGGGGATGGGGGGCGGGGGGGATGGGGAAAAACATGACTCACTCAGAATATAAAATTCGGGGTGAGTCATGTCATGTTATTCCTTAAGCGCAGGGATAATCTCATCTGTGAAAGCCTTCAAAGTCCCCTCGGAATACAACCCTTTGACATTGAAGATCAAATGCTCAAAACCTACCTCTTGAAGATATCTCCCGCGTGAAATTATATCGTCTACTGAGCCATCTTGGAAATCAGCTGTTTGTAGCACCGTCTTCTCGACCTCTTCGTAAGGTCTGCCCAGATCGTCACAATGATCTTGCAGGATCTCCAGGCGTTCCTTGATGATATTGTCCTCCGCGCCGCCAAAGAAGTTGCAGGCATCGCCATATTGAGCCACGAAGCGCAGGGTTTTCTTGGGACCCATGCCGCCGATCATGATGGGAGGGTGGGGCTTGCTGAGCGGCTGGGGGTTATTGAAGGGGTAAGGCAGCTTGAAATGCTGTCCCTTATACTCTGAAGTATCACCTGACCACATATGCTTGGCAATTTTCAGGATTTCTTCTAATTGTTCGAAGCGTTCTTTCATGGGTGGGAAGCGCATGCCCAGGCTGACCGTTTCGTGCTCGTACCAACCTGCGCCGATGCCGAAATATGTGCGCCCGCCCGTGAGCACGTCCAGGGTGGAGACCATCTTGATTACCAGAGCGGGGTGGCGATAGATCACGCCCCCCACCAGCAGGCCGATGGTGACCTTTTCGGTCAGACCAGCAAAGAAGCCTAGGGTTGTGTAGCCCTCGATCATCTCAGTTTCGGGTTTGCCGAGCCAGCCACCTAATTGGAAAAAATGGTCCATCACGAACAGGCTGTCGAAACCGCCCTGGTCGACGGTTTGGACAGTATCCTTCAGCCAGTCACGCATATTTTCTGGTGTACTGGGGCGGAATTGAGGGATTTGTAAACCGATCTTCATCTATGATCTCCTTTTCGATTCTTGTCTTCAATTTGCATTGGAGTTACGAACTTGATGCGGATGGGGCTGGGAATAGGGAGTGGGGGCAATACACTACCTATTTCCAGCGATTTTATCGGTGTACCCAAAGATATATGTTCAAATCCACGCGGTCGCGCCCATCGAACTGGACGCCCTCGGCTTCGAGAAGCTTGCGCTGCTCTCCCGCACCGCGCCGCAGACTGATCTTCCCCTGTGCGTTGATCACGCGCTGCCAAGGCACGTCTGCGGGGCATCCCGCCATGGCACCGCCCACCCAGCGAGCACCAAAGGTTAGGTAATCCTTGGGATCCAAATTTCCTGGGGGAGGGATCATCTCGGCAATGCGGCCATAGGTGGTCACTTTGCCAGCGGGGATTTGACGGACGATATCCCAAACCTGTTCCTTGAATGCCATAGGATCTGGGGGAGAGGTAAATCGGGGGGACATTCTGCACCTCGTTCTACGATTGGCTCAATTTTCGCAGAAAGCCTTCCAGGTTGAAGGCCTTGTGAGCATCGATGAATTTCAAGACGTAATAAAAGCCCAAGATATAAATGAACGTCAGGAGCAATGCAATGGGTGTGCTGACCGCGTCTTGGTAGAAATACCAGATATCTCTATTTGGGGTACGCGCGGCCAGTATATAGATTGGCCAGATATGCACGGCGTGGTGCACAACGTAGGTCGTCAATGAGTACTTACTGTAAAGGTTGATGAACCCTTTACGATTGGGGATATAGGAATCGTTTCGATCGAATCGCCGCCATAGGAACCAAAATGCCAGCATTATGAAGCCAATCATGCCAATCACATAGGTGGTCGAGGCGGGGTAGAAAGAGTATGGGCTCAGGTACCATCCTGATCCAATGGGGAAATACTCACCCATGATCATTCCGATGAACGAAACTACGAGCAGTATGATTCCCATGATGGGGATGCCGCGGGCGACCTTTGTGTTGGTCCTGTCCGTTTGAAGGAATATTCTTCCTAAACAGAGTCCCCCAATAGGAAACACCAACCAAGGCAG